>JBIIZN010000027.1:0-16054 GCA_044346275.1 Sediminibacterium sp. | reverse complement strand
CGCAAAAAGTTGTCAATATGCGTTTCTACGAGGGGCATTACTTGCTTAAGGTTGCTTCCATCAGTGATTTTTGACTCAATATCTTTGAAAGAAAGTAGTTCTTCACTTACCAGTTTCCCTAATTTTTGGGCAAACTGTATCTGTCTTTTTGGGAAAATACCCTGAAAAGTGATGCCTAAAACTTTTACAGGAAGCCTTGGGTGAAATAACATTTTGATCGCTATCCAATTGGTAAACCAGCCTATAAACGCTGATATCAAAGGGATTGAAAGAATTAGTGGCGACATAGTGTTGTTAATTTAAAAAACCTATAAGGGATTCTTACAGGTTTTTTATTATGATGGGAGAACGATGGGTCTCGAACCCACGGCCTTCAGTGCCACAAACTGACGCTCTAACCTACTGAGCTACGCTCTCCGTTTAAGGGAGTGCAAAAATAAGGTAATTGCGCATTTTACAAAATCTCATTTTCAACTTTCTTTGATACCGCTTATCAAAACCTTTGTTAATTTGGCTCAAATGCTGTTTTTTGATGCTTCTTTTCAGCTATTTTTGATTCATATCTGATTTCCAACATGGAAAAATTCAAAGCATTTATGAAAACAAGAAAAGGATTATTGTTATCTGGTATTATTTTATTTGCTGCTGTTTTTTTTGCCTTTAAGGTGAGTAACAGTTCCCCTGAACTTCAGCCAACACAACGTCAAAAATTGCTTGCAACGGTAGGTGCATTGTTGGAGGCGCAACATTACAGTCCAAAAGTTATTGACGACAACTTTTCTAAAAAGCTTTTTGCAGCCTATTTAAAAGCATTGGATCCTGAAAAAACTTTGTTTTTACAATCAGATATTGCAGGCTTTAAAAAATTTGAAACAAGTTTGGATGATGAAATTAAAGGAGCCCCTATTACTTTTGTCCCTGCCGTTAGTGCGGTATATACAAAGCGAATAGAAGAGACGGTGTTACTGTACAAAGAACTATTAAAAAATCCTTTTGATTTTAATACCAATGATTCGGTGCTATTGGAAAATAACAAACTGGATTTTGCGAACAATGTTTCTGTTAGAAAAGAACGTTGGAGGAAACAATTAACTTATGCTGCGCTTGAGCGTTATGCAGATTATTTAGAGCAAAGAGAAAAAAATAAAGGGCAAAAAGATTATGTGGCTAAGCCAGATTCTACACTTGAGCGTATGGCTAGAGAGCAAGTATTAAAAGCAACCAATAAGCGTTTTGACCGAATTCAAAAAACGTTCAACGAAGACCAGCGTTTTACTACTTACATCAATGCGATAACAGGTCTTATGGATCCGCACACCGATTATTTTCCACCTATCGAAAAACGTTCTTTTGATGAAGGTATGAGTGGAAGATTTTATGGCATTGGTGCACAATTAGGCGAAGATGAAAATGGCATTAAAATTGCATCGGTGCAGCCTGGTGGTGCGGCATGGAAGTCTAGAGAAATTGATGCCAACGATATTATTTTAAAAGTAGCACAAGGAAGTGCTGAGCCTGTTGATGTTGTTGGTTATGCCACTGAAGATGCTGTAAAAATTATTAGAGGAAATAAAGGTTCGGAGGTTAGGCTTACCATTAAAAAAGCAACCGGAACTGTAAAAGTGGTCTCGCTTATCCGTGAAGAGATTGTGCTGGATGAAACATTTGCCAGAAGTGCGATTGTAACAGAAGGTACTGACAAGATCGGCTATATTTATCTACCTGAATTTTATGCCGATTATGAGAGAGAAGATGGTAATCGTTGCTCTGAAGATATTGCTAAAGAAATCAACAAATTTAAAGCAGAAAATGTAAAAGGAATTGTTATTGATTTACGAAACAACGGAGGCGGTTCTTTGTATGAGGTAGTTCAAATGGTGGGACTCTTTATTAATCAAGGGCCTGTTGTACAAGTAAGAGACAGGGACGGCAAGTCTAATATTTTAAGTGATCGTCAATCAGGAGCATTGTATGATGGTCCATTAGCAGTAATGGTTAATGAGTTTAGTGCATCTGCAAGTGAGATCTTTGCTGGTGCCATTCAAGATTATAAAAGAGGTGTTGTTATTGGAAGTACCTCTACCTATGGTAAGGGCACTGTTCAAAGAAGTATTCCTTTTGGCAACCCCATCGATCAATTTAGCGGCCGTACTGATATGGGTGCCGTTAAACTTACTTTTCAGATGTTTTATAGGATTAATGGAGCATCTACTCAATTGAAAGGAGTAGAGTCTGATATCGTACTTCCTGATAGTTATGAATACCTCAAAATCAGGGAAAAGGACAATGAAACTGCACTCCCTTTTCATAAAATTGCAACTGCACCTTATTTTTTGTGGAGCCAAAGCGCTGTATATGATGCTGCCATTGCTGCCGAAAAAGAAAGGGTAGCAAAAGATGCAAATTTTATGACCTTAAAAAATAATTTGTCTTGGATTGCCAGTACTTCTGAAGGGTATGCACCATTAAACCTTTCGAGTTACCAGGCGCTACAAACAAAAATTAAAAAAATCGTAGATCAAAATGCTACATTACTAAAAGTGACAAAACCTTTGTCAGTAAAACCTGTGGCAGTGGATAGTGCTAGATTTTATAACAATCCCGATAAAAATAAAGGGGAACGTTACAAAGCATGGCTTACTGCTATTGCATCTGATATGCCAATTAGCGAAACGGTTAAGGTGATGAATAAAATGATACTTGCCAAGTCTAGTTTTGTGTTTAAGTAATAGAAGTATGGAGTATCAAAAGAAATGGTATGCACTGTATACCAAACCAAGGTGGGAGAAAAAAATTGATACCCTGCTTAAGAAAAAAGGGGTGGAGTGCTGGTGTCCTTTACAAAAGATAGAAAAACAGTGGTCCGATCGAAAAAAAATTATTGAAGAACCGCTTTTTCGGTCTTACGTTTTTGTACATATTGACGAAACAGAGTCTGCAAAAGTAAAAATGACCGATGGTGTTTTAAACTTTGTTTTTTATCTAGGAAAGCCAGCGATCATTAGAGAAGAAGAAATAGATATGATTAAAAAGTATCTAGGCGAAAAAGAAGCCACACTCCAATTAATTTCTGACGAAGGTTTCAGAGAAGATACAAAAATCAGGATTAATTATGGTGTTTTTATGGATAGGGAAGGTGTGGTAACTTTTAGTGATAAAAAGAAGGTATACGTCCGGTTACAAAGTTTAGGACAAGTGATGGTTGTAGAATTCCCACATTCTCATCTAAGCCTTGTATAGTATGGCTTTTAGCGCATTTCCCAATCAATAATTTGATTGGCCCACTCGGCTCTATAAGGCGTTGTAATTCTAATATAATTATCGGTGTAGCCTTCCATCATTCCATTTTTATTAAAGTCTTCAAATAACACTTTGCGCGTGTTTCCAATATATTGTGCTGTAAAATATTGAAGCTTCATAAAAGATAAATTCCTTAGTGCTTTATTGCGCTCATTTCTGGTAGCAACAGGCACTACTGGCTTTATTTCAAGTGCTTTTGTATTGTCTCTTTCTGAGTAGGTAAATACGTGTAAATAGCTAATATCCAAATCGTGTAAAAAGTCAAATGTTTCTTTAAAGTGTACCTCTGTTTCTCCAGGAAAGCCAACAATTACATCTACACCAATGGCGCAGTGTGGGATCATTTTTTTAATAAGCGCAATCCGCTCTTGGTACAATTCTTTTTTATAGCGCCTACGCATCAGTCCTAAAATTTCGGCACTTCCACTTTGCAGGGGTATGTGAAAATGTGGCATAATTTTTTTACTCTTTGCTACAAATTCAATAATTTCTGGCGTTAGTAGATTGGGTTCAATAGAGGATATCCTAAAGCGTTCTATGCCCTCTACGGTATCAAGGGCTTGAATGAGGTCATAAAAACTTTCGGTATGTTTTTCTCCATTGGGGCCTTTTCCAAAATCTCCTAAATTAACACCCGTTAAAACAATTTCTTTAGCACCGTTAGCGGCTACCGTTTTGGCCTGCGCAACTACATTGGCTACTAGGTCACTTCGGCTTTTACCTCTAGCCATTGGGATGGTACAAAAAGAGCAGTTGTAATCACAGCCATCCTGTACTTTTAAGAAGCATCGGGTTCTATCATTTTGAGAGAAAGAAGCAGTAAAACCAGTTACATCTGCAATATCACAACTGCAAATAGTGGTTGGGTTCCCTTTAGAAAGGGTGCTTATATGGGAAGCCAAGTTAAACTTTTCGGCGGCCCCTAGAACGAGGTCAACTCCAGGTATTTGGGCAATTTGCTCGGGTTTTAACTGCGCATAACAGCCCGTAATTACTACAAAACTTTCTGGGGATCTTTTTTGAATGCGACGTACAATTTGTCTACACTCTTTATCTGCATTGTCTGTAACCGAACAGGTATTAATAACGTACACATCCGCCAAATCTTCAAACTCTTTTTTGTCAAAACCCTCCAGTTCTAGCATTCTAGAAAGGGTAGAGGTTTCCGAAAAGTTTAGTTTGCAGCCGAGGGTATGAAATGCGACGGTTCTATTTTGACTCATGAGTCCACAAAGATAAGCAGGATATAGGATTTTTTACCCCTTAATAGTGTCTAAAAATGCGAAATAATCGCCTTTTGGCTTTACATTTTACGATTAAAAAGGTATGTTTGTCTGTCTTTTAAAACGAAGAATTATGCTTTTTACTAGAATTAATAATTTTATTGGTTGGGTGGTGTTTTTGATTGCAGCCACTGTGTACATCATGACTGCCGAAGCAGGGGGTAGTTTATGGGATTGTGGTGAATTTGTAAGTAGTTGTTTTAAGATACAAATTCCACATCCGCCAGGTGCTCCATTATTTGTTATTATTGGTCGTGTATTTATAATTTTATTTGGCGACAACCCATTAACAGCTGCTAAGGCGGTAAATATTATGAGTGCACTTGCTAGTGCGTTTACAATTTTATTTTTGTTTTGGACTATTACCCATTTTGCGCGCAAAATTATGGGTCTCAAAACATCAGAAACCCTATCAACATCTCAAATAATAAGTGTTATGGGTGCAGGTGTTGTTGGTGCTCTTGCGTATACCTTTAGTGATTCTTTTTGGTATAGTGCAGTAGAAGGTGAAGTATACGCATTGTCTTCTTTTTTTACAGCCATTGTTTTTTGGGCTATTTTAAAATGGGAGAATCAAGCGGATGAAGCGGATGCCGATAAATGGATTGTCTTTATATTTTTTATGATGGGCTTATCTATTGGAGTCCACCTTTTAAATCTATTAACCATACCAGCTATTGTTATGGTTTATTACTTCCGTAAACAAGATAGTTTCAACTATTCAGTTATTAAAAAGTGGTTTTTAATAATCATTGGGTTTGGCGGGTTTCTTGCTTTTATAGGCGGACTGCTTGTAGCTAATGCTGAAGTAAACCCTGAGCGTGGTGTTGAAATGGATACTACACTTGGTGGACTGATGCTTCTTGGAACCATTGCTGCTATTGGATTGCTGTATTACTTTGAGTCTTTAAATAAAGGCAATAAAAAAACATACGCTGGCATTTATATATTTTTTGTAATCGCTTGTGCTATTACTGGTATTGTTCAAGTAGGTGTTATTCAGTACACCGTAAAATTAGCGGGTACATTTGACCGCATTTTTAAAAATGATTTTGGACTTCCATTTTTTACAGGCTTTACAACATTCTTTATTTTAATTGCAGGCCTTATTTGGTATGGCCTAAAAGTGGCTGCTTCTAAAGGCTGGTCCATGCTTAGGCTTGGTATTTGGTGTTTAACATTTATGTTGATCGGATATAGTTCATATTTAACCACTATGATTCGAAGCAGCGCTAATCCATCTGTGGATATGTACAATGTTGACAATCCAATAAGTTTAGTGGGCTATTTAGGTCGTGAACAGTATGGTGATTTCCCTTTGTTATATGGTCAAAAATTTACTGCAAACCCCATTGATGTAAAATCCAAGGGTATGCGTTATCAAAAGTCTACGGACAAATACATTGAGTTAGGAGAGGACCTTGGTAAATTAGTTTTTGCCCCAGAAGACAAAATGGTATTTCCACGTTTATGGGATATGAGTAATGATCAAAATCACGCAGACTATTATGCAGAATTTTTGGGTATGAACCGGATGCAAGATGGCAAGTATGATCATGAAGTAAATCAATTTGATAATATCAAATACTTTTTCGGATACCAATTAAACTGGATGTATTTCAGGTATTTCATGTGGAACTTTTCAGGTAAGCAAAATGATAACCAAGGTTCGTTTGCAGGCAACGTTAGAGATGGAAACTGGATCACAGGTATTGCACCAATTGATCAATTATTTTACGGCGATCAGTCTGCTATGCCTGATAGCTTAAAAAATAATAAAGCGAACAATAAACTTTTTGCACTTCCTTTTATACTTGGTTTGTTAGGTATGGTTTTTCATTATCGAAATAAAAAAGCAGATTTTGGCGTTAATTTTTTAATGTTCTTTTTTACTGGATTTGCGATTGTGCTATATTTAAATCAGGCAGGGTATCAACCCCGTGAACGTGATTACGCATATGTAGGAAGCTTTTATGCTTTTGCTGTTTGGATTGGTCTTGGTGTACTTATGGTAAAAGAATTGCTCACAAAAGCGATTGCAATTGAAAAAACAGCAGCTGCAGGACTTGCAACAGTTTTATGTTTATTTGCTGTTCCAGCGTTAATGGCTAGTGAGGAGTGGGATGATCATGATAGAAGCAACAAAGTAATTGCTAGAGATTTAGCTAAAAATTATTTAGAAAGTTGTGCGCCCAATGCAATCTTATTTACGTTTGGTGATAATGATACTTACCCACTTTGGTATGCGCAAGAAGTAGAGGGTATTAGAAAAGATATTCGTGTTATTAATTATAGTTTACTTGGTATTGATTGGTATGTCAATCAACTTAGATATAAAGTAAATGAAAGCCCTGCTATAGATGTAATTTGGTCTGCAGATCAAATTGAAGGGGGCAAGCGTGGTTATATCGACTACAAGCCAAATGCATCTATGCCTGATAATAAGTTTTACAATTTGTATGACATCATGAAAAATTATGTGGGTAAAGATAACCCAGACAATGATTATAGTTTCCCTGTTAAAAATGTAACAGTTCCTGTAGATGTAGCTGCAGCTATCAAAAATGGTACGGTTAATGCAACAGATAGCGTGATGTCTTCATTGAATTTTTCATTGCCACGTAATCGTTTAGGCCTAAATGAATTAGCTGTATTAAATATTATTGCAGCCAATAATTGGAAACGACCAATTTATTTTACAAATGCCGGAGCAGAGCTTGGATTTGATCAGTACTTACGAAGAGATGGATTGAGCTTCCGTTTAGTACCTGTTAAAGATAGTAAGGTTAATACCAATTGGATGCTAGATAAACTATCTAATAAGTTTGCATTTGGTAATGCTGACAAGCCGGGTGTTTATTTTGATGAGGAAAACAGAAGACACTTGGGCAGTATTCGATCTGCATATGCAGAGCTTGCGATTGATTTAGCTTCAAAAAATAGAAAAGAAGAAGCCAAAGCCGTGCTCAATAAAGTTGACAAAATGATGCATGAAAGTAATTTTGGATATGGCTTAACAAGTAGAGGCAACATGCACAATCGAAATTCTCTATTATTTTTACAAGCTTGTTATTTAGCAGGAGATCAGTCTCTTGTTCAAAAAGTAAGTGCTGCGGTTAAAAAAGATTTAACGCAACAAGTTAATTTTTACAATTCTTTATCTGGTATGAAAGCCGAGAATATGGCCCGAGAAAAACAAGCAGCAGAATACTATTTACAAACACTGGGTCAAATGCAAACGATGTATAACCCATCTGTTGAAATTCCTGGAAAAGTAATGTCTAAAGACACGAGTAAATAAGAATACTTTAAATCATTTCCTTTAATTTGGCAACCACAACATCAATTTCATTTTTGGTGTTGTGTTTGCTAAAGGAAAAGCGAACAGTTGTAATATCTGGATTTTTGTTAATGGCTCTAATTACGTGTGAGCCCGCATTAGCACCGCTACTGCAAGCGCTTCCGCCACTCGCGCAAATATGATGAATATCTAAATTAAAGAGCAGCATTTCACTTTTACTAGAGGCTGGAAAATTAACGCTTAAAACAGTATACAATGAGTTTCCAAGCGGGTCTCCATTGAAGGTGACGCCTGCAATATTTTGCAAAAGCGCATCCATCATATACCGCTTTAGTCCACCAATATAAGCACTGTCTTTTTCAAATTGTTCTGTAGCAATTTCTAATGCTTTGGCAAAGCCTACAATTCCGTACAAGTTTTCGGTACCAGCACGCATGTTGCGCTCCTGCGCACCGCCATGTACAAATGGTTTAATTTTTATAGATTCATGGATATATAAAATACCCGCGCCTTTTGGTCCGTGAAACTTATGTCCAGCACCAGTAATAAAATGAACAGGTGTGTTTTTTAAATCAAAAGGAAAGTGTCCAACCGTTTGTACCGTGTCACTATGAAAAATGGCATTATAGGTATTGCATAAATTGCCAATCTCATGCAAATCTATCATGTTGCCGATTTCATTGTTGGCGTGCATGAGTGTTACCAAACATTTTTGGTTGCTATTTTTTAATAGTAATTCTAAATCATCTAAATCTATATGACCATTAGGTAAAAGCTTTACATAGCTTAATGAGGCAGCCCCAATTCTATGCAAATATTCAACGGTATGGCTGGTTGCATGGTGCTCGATGGGAGAAGAAATAATATGGGTACAATCTAAATCATACACTGCTGCACGAATAGCGGTATTGCTACTTTCGGTTCCGCCGCTGGTAAAAAAAATTTCGGAAGGACGGGTATTTAATAAAGTTGCTACTTTTTTTCGTGCATTTTCGATGGCCAAGCGTGTTTCACGCCCATAACTATAAATTGAAGATGGATTACCAAAATGGGTTGTCATATAAGGCATCATTGCCTCAAGCACCGCTTGGTCTAATGGGGTAGTAGCCGCATTGTCTAGGTAAATCCTTTCCATGTTTTCAAAGATAAGAATTTGTAATTTATTGGATAGAAACAGCCACTTCCTGGATGTCTTTCATTAGTTTTTGAGCAATGTTATCAGCCACGTTTTGAGAATTGCTTTCGGCATAAATTCTGATAATGGGCTCTGTATTGCTTGATCTAAGGTGCACCCAGTCCTGCTCAAAATCAATTTTTAAACCATCTTCTGTGTTGATATTGTGGTTCTTGTATTTTTCTTTGAGGCTCGTAAATATTTTTTCAAGATCAATACCTGGGGTAAGTTCTATTTTATTTTTACTCATAAAATAGTCGGGGTAGGTATTTCTGAGTTGTTGAACTGTTTTTTTCTCAATTGCTAAATGTGATAAAAATAGCGCAATACCAATTAATGCATCTCTTCCATAATGTAATTCAGGTACAATAATACCACCATTGCCTTCTCCGCCAATGACTGCATTTGTAGCTTTCATTTTTGTAACAACATTTACTTCACCTACGGCACTTGGTGTATAGGTACCACCATGTTTTTCTGTAACATCTCTCAGCGCTCTGGTAGAAGACATGTTGCTTACCGTATTTCCTTTTTTGTTTTTTAAAACATAGTCTGCAACAGCTACTAGTGTGTATTCTTCTCCAAATAAAGTGCCGTCTTCACAAACAAAGCAAAGTCTATCCACATCTGGATCAACAGCGATACCCATGCTTGCATTTTGTTTTAAAACCTCACTGCATAAAGCCCTTAAATTTTCTGGTAAGGGCTCTGGATTGTGGGCAAATTTGCCATTAACTTCTTCGTTGATAACTATTATTTGGTTTACACCAAGTGCTGTTAATAATTGTGGAACAGCAAAAGCACCAGAACTATTAATGGCATCCACAACAATCGAAAAGTTGCCTGCAGTAATAGCCTCAACATTTACGAGTGGGTGGGCTAAAATAGCCTTGATATGCTCGTCTAATGCAGTTTCATTTTTAGTAACAGTTCCTAATTGATCTACACTAGCAAAATTATAGTTGTCTGCTTTTACGATATCTAATAAGGCAGCTCCATCTGATCCACTAATAAATTCACCTTTGTGATTTAATAATTTAAGGGCGTTCCACTCTTTGGGGTTGTGACTTGCCGTTAATATGATACCGCCTGCAGCTTTTTCAAAAACAACGGCCATTTCTACAGTGGGCGTTGTACTTAAACCAAGGTCTATAACATCTATGCCTAAGCTTAATAGGGTGTTTACAACAAGGGATTGAACCATTTCTCCACTTATTCTTCCATCTCTTCCAATCACAACTTTTTTATTGCCATCCGAACTTGCTAAAAGCCATGAACCATAGGCTGCTGCAAAACGAACAATATCTAGTGGACTTAACGATTCTCCTGGGACACCTCCAATAGTGCCTCTAATGCCTGAAATGCTCTTTATTAATGCCATATCACTTATTCATTAAAGCTGCAAACATAAATCAAATTTGTTGCTTTGCTTACCCTAATTTCGCATGAGTTTTAAACATTTATATGAGCAAAAAGGGTTGGTTTTCAGATTGGTTTAATTCTAGCTATTATCATACATTGTATCAACACCGTGACGATACGGAGGCTTTGCAGTTTATTGATAATTTACTCAGCTATTTGAAGCCATTACCACATGCAACAATGCTCGATATCGCCTGTGGAAAGGGGAGACATAGCAAGGCTTTATTTGATGCGGGATACGATGTTACGGGTATTGATTTATCACCTGCATCTATAGAAGCTGCATCAAAAATGAAAACCAATGGGTTACAATTTTTTTGTCATGATATGCGTGAAAGTTTTAAAGCCAATTATTTTGATTTCGCCTTTAATTTTTTTACAAGTTTTGGTTATTTTGATACCCATGAAGAGCATCAATTAGCCATAACTGCTATGGCGGCGAATTTAAAAGAGAATGGCACCCTTGTCATCGATTATTTAAATGTTGGATTGGCAGAAGAAAAGAACAGTAATGACGTGATGATTAAAATGGATCATTTATTATTTTATACCAAAAAATGGCAGGACGACCTTTATTTATTTAAAGAAATCAAGGTTGTTGATGCCGGGACTCATGAAGTTTTAGGCGTTTTTGAAGAGCGTGTTAGAAAATATAATCTTCAAGATTTTACCTTATTTATGCAAAAAGCCGGATTACGAATTATGGCAACTTTTGGTGATTATCAGCTTAGTGAATTTGATCCTGAACGTTCTGATAGACTCATTTTAGTAGCTCAAAAGCATTCAATTTCTTAGTATCTTTAATTATTAAGTCGTTGTTTATGTCTTCTTTTTTAGCGTCCTTACAATCTTTTGATCAATCTTTGTTTGTATTTTTTAATCGGATAGCAACACATCCTTTTTTGGATCTACTTATGCCTTTTTTTAGGGAGTCCACTTTTTGGATTCCATTTTATTTATTTTTAATCGTTTTTGTATTTGTCAATTTTGGGAGAAAAGGATGGGTTTGGTTGTTGTTTGCTTTTATAACGGTTTTGCTAACAGATCAGTTGAGCAGTAGCATTATAAAAAATTGGGTACAACGTCCAAGACCATGCGCAGATCCGCTTTTTTCGAATCAAGTAAGGCTTTTATTAGATCATTGTTCGGGTGGATATAGTTTTACATCATCTCATGCCACCAACCATTTTGGTGTTGCTACTTTTTTATTTATAACTCTTGGTCGTTATTTTGGCAACTGGAGGTACTTGTTATTTATTTGGGCGGCACTTATATGTTATGCTCAGGTATATGTTGGTGTACATTACCCATTAGATGTTGTATTTGGTGCAATACTTGGATTCACGATCGGACATTTTGTTTGTTGGGCTTATCAAAAATCAGATCCGTTACAAATTAGCTCATGAGTCAAAAGTTTTATGTTTTTTCATTGTTAGCCGCTTTTGTGGTATGCGTGATAGGTATGCTGGGCATCCCTTTAATTGATATAGATGCAGCACAATATGCCTCTATGAGCCGCGAAATGGCTAGTACCGGCAATTATTTGCAACTCTATGATTTAGGTAAAGATTATTTAGATAAACCGCCTTTGTTATTTTGGTTATCCTCAATAAGTATTCAACTATTTGGTGTCTATGATTGGGCGTACCGCTTACCTTCTATACTTTGTTTAGGTCTTGCATTATGGTCTATCTATAGGTTTACCCTTTTATACTACAATACTTTAACAGCGCAGCTTGCAACACTTGTGCTTGCATCATCACAAGCTTTTATTTTAATGGCCCATGATGTTAGATGTGACACCATGCTTATGGGATTTGTGATGTTTAGTATTTGGCAGTTAGCGGCCTGGTACCAAAGTAATGCTTGGAAACATTTTGTGATGGCATTTATGGGTATTGGACTTGGTATGTTAACTAAAGGGCCTATTGCGATTGTAGTTCCGGGTGTGAGTTTTGCGATACACTTTTTATTACAGCGAAACTGGAAGCAGTTTTTTAGGTGGGAATATATCATCGGTATTGTAATTGTGGTTATAATTCTTATTCCAATGAGTATTGGCCTCTATACGCAGTTTGATTTACATCCAGGAAAAATTATTCACGGTGTGCCCATAAAATCGGGACTTCGTTTTTATTATTGGACCCAAAGTTTTGGAAGGTATACCGGTGAAAATGTATTCAATGAAATGAATCATTTCACATTTTTATTAGAAAATATGCTATGGAGTTTTTTGCCTTGGGTCTTTATATTTTTAATGGCGCTAGTGATATCAATAAAAGACCTTATAAAAACTGGATGTAAACTACAAAACGATAAGGAGTTTATTGCCGCGGGTGGATTTATTGCTACCTATTGTATGCTTGCTAGAAGTCAGGCGCAACTACCACATTATATATTTGTAGTACTCCCGCTCGCTGCCATTGTTACTGCAAAGGGTTTGCATACACTTTATTATTCGCAAGGTTTTTTGAAACTTAAAAAAGTAGCATTCTATTTTCATGGATTGATATTTACATTGTTATGGGTTGCTACAAATATGATTGTACTGTTTGTTTTTACTGAGATGCCTGTTTATGTTAAAATACTTGCTATCATAGGCAGTGTCTATTACTTGTATCTATTGCTTCTTTATAAAGGGCAAACGCCAAAGTTTATTTCACTTGCCCTCTATACCATCTTGGGTGTTAATTTTATATTAAATACATTTTTTTATCCGAGGCTTTTAAAGTACGAGCTGGGTGTTTCTGCTGCAGCTTTTATTAATACGCAAAAGCTTTCTAAAAATAATATTTACCTGTACCAAATAGATGAGAGTAGGGCCCTTCATTTTTATGGCAATCATTCATTTGAAAGAATATTTGATGACAGCCTGTTAAAGCCAGGTCAAATACTCATTACTAAAGCAACGAGCTTTCCCAAGCTTCAGCAACAATTTCCAGGATCTACAATACTGTATAAAAATGCTTATTTTGGGGTGAGTATGCTTACACTCCCATTTTTAAATCCGGCTACAAGAGATAAGGAAGTAACCCCATATTTTATCGTAACTTTGGCAAAGTAGACTACATCAAACGAACCTACCTCTATGACAGAGATTTTTATAATTCTAGGACTGATACTTATTAACGGGTTCTTTTCAATGGCCGAAATTGCGCTTGTTTCTGCCCGTAAGGCCAGGCTAGAGGCTCAAGCAGATAAAGGAGACCTAGATGCTAAACGAGCACTTAAATTAGCCAACCATCCCGATACGTTTTTATCTACAATACAAATTGGTATTACCCTTGTGGGTGTTTTAACGGGTATTTATTCGGGGGGTACATTTAAAGAACCGCTTCAAAATTGGCTAACTCAATTTGCAATCATTGCGCCTTATGCTCAAACAATTGCAACACTACTTATTGTAATATTACTAACCTATGTTTCTTTGGTACTTGGTGAACTTGTTCCTAAAAGAATCGGACTCAGTAATCCAGAAGGTATTGCAAAATCGGTGTCGATAGTGATGCAATCGGTTACATTTATCATGTATCCATTTATATGGCTTTTAAGTGCTTCTTCTCATTTGATTATGCGTATTTTGCGTATGAAGCCTAATGACAATCAGGTAACAGAAGAAGAAATTAAAGCGATTATTAGTGAGGGTACCGAGCAAGGAACCATTGAGGAAGCGGAGCAGGAAATCATTGAAAGGGTATTTCATTTAAGTGATAGAAATATTACATCACTGATGACGCACCGAAGTGATATTTTATGGTTAGAGTCTACTAAAACAGTTGCTCAAGTGCGGGCTAATATGCCTCAAAGTTTGCACTCAATGTATCCTGTATGTGAGGGTAGTATTGATCAAATAAAAGGGGTTGTATCACTCAAAGATTTATTTGTAGCAGATGGCGAACAATTGGTGCGCGATATAGCAAAGGAAGCCAAGTATGTTCCAGAAAACAACTCAGCCTATCAAGTGCTAGAGCGTTTCAAGCAATCAAAAATTCATCACTGTTTTATTGTAAATGAATACGGATCTATTGAGGGATTGATTACGCTAAACGACATACTAGAAGCTATTGTAGGGGATATTCCTCAAGAAGAGGATCATGATTATGAAATCTTGAAAAGAGCCGATGGTTCTTATTTAATTGATGCCCAACTTCCGTTCTATGATTTTTTAAGTTATTTTGATAAAACAGAATTTATGCTTCAAGGTGATCAGGAGTTTGATACACTAGCAGGCTTTATTATTCATTCTTTGGAAAAAATTCCAACCACAGGGGAAATACTTTCTTGGAAAATTTTTAAATTTGAAATTATTGATATGGATCAGCATCGTATCGATAAAATTCTTGTAACACTTAACGAGCAAGATTAATTAAAATACAAATTTGGCTGTTTTATTAGGGTAGTCCAACTTATAGGTTTTTTCTGTGCCTTTACTTTTAACATGTATGATATTGACTTGGGTATTTTCTAGGTCGTATAGTATATCGCATTCTATTCCTACTGTGTTAGCGCTATTAATATTGGGTGCTTCAAAATAACACCAGGTACTTTCTTTTTGCTGTTCAAATCCAATGATGGTGTATTTGATAGGCGTTCCATTTACCAAAACCGTTAAATGCCTCGACATGTATTTCTGAATTTCTTCATTTACAAAAGCCCTATTAGTAGGTTGCAAAATATCTATTTTAGTAGCCGTATATTTTTGAAGGGTTTTTTCTAGATCCTCATTAAAAACACGAACGCTCATTTCAATACTTCTTTCTTTTGAATTATGTGAGATATCAATAACAGATACAAAAAATGGATGCAATGATGCCAAAATGCTAGTAAGCGTCCAATGAATTAGTATATTTACCATAGTGACCTGATCTTGACAACAAATGTCTAACTAAAATTTTGATTTTTATGCAGGAGTTTTTGATGTATATGCAAATAGGATTCAATCATATCGCCAATTTATCTGGTATAGATCATATTTTATTTGTAGCTGCCTTGTGTATCAGGTATCAACTATCTGATTGGAAAAAATGGTTGATATTGATTACGGCTTTTACTATTGGGCACTCCATTACCCTTGTTTTGAGTGTGTTCAATTACCTAGATTTGTCAACAAATTGGATCGAATTTCTAATTCCTGTGACCATACTTATTACAGCAATTAGTAATATGTTTGTTAAGCAGTTTAATTTTAATACCAAATTTCCAGTAATCTACTTTTTTGCCCTATTCTTTGGCCTAATTCACGGGTTAGGGTTTAGTTTTTACCTAAAAAGCCTGTTGGGTATACAGCAAAATGTTGCTCCAGCCTTACTAGCCTTTAATCTGGGGCTTGAAATAGGCCAAATTCTCATTGTGATGGCTATTTTAGTTATTTCATTTATATTCGTAACGCTTTTAAAGGCCCCCCGAAGAGATTTTATTTTGATTGTCAGTGGTGGCATTCTTGCACTATCTCTTCAAATGGCCATTGAGCGGTATTTTCATCTTTAATCCATTATGATATGAAGCAATTTTTTGCATTCTTAATGTTTGTAGCAATGAGCGCTGTGTCGACTGCGCAAAACATTCAAAACAACC
>JBIIZN010000001.1:0-51080 GCA_044346275.1 Sediminibacterium sp. | reverse complement strand
GGTAGACCTTGCAGCTATTAGCATTGAAGCCATTTTAACAGACCATGCTTACTGCGAGCAAAAAGCCGCGCTTACCTGCATCTCTTACATCCAGCGCTATTCGGACCGTGTAGAACTTGTAAAAGAACTAGCACCTATTGTCACCGAAGAATGGGGTCATTTTAGATTGGTATTACAAGAGCTACACAAACGTGGTTTACAACTTGGTAAACAGCGAAAAGATTTATACGTAAACGCACTCATTGCCTTTCAAAAAAAAGGTGGCGACGAACCAACGCGCCTACTAGATCAATTACTCATGATGGCACTGGTAGAAGCTAGAAGTTGCGAAAGATTTAAGCGACTAAGTGAAGGCCTTTCCGACGAATATTTGAAAAAATTTTATAGGCGTTTTATGGAAAGTGAAGCGGGTCATTATACCTTGTTTATTGACCTGGCTACCTTATACTTTGGCAAAGAAAAAACCTTAGGCCGTTGGAGTGAATGGCTAGCCCACGAAAAAGAAGTAATGGAATCGATGGAAATTAGAGGCGACCGTATTCACTAAATTATTTAAGGAAGCAGTTGCACTTTTAACAATTCAAGTTGTTTACTACAATCTAAATAAGGATACTGCGCGCTCAACGCTTCAATTTTTTCAATTGTTTTATGAACAAACTGTTGGTGCTGATTAGAATGTACGTAAAATGGTTTGTGTGCAGCCGCTAAATTAATAGCTGCAATTTCTTTGATGATATTTTTAGTTTCTGGTGTTGTACAGGCCTGCAAAAATTTTTCCCAAACATATTCGGTCGCATGGTAATTGGGGTGCACCATATCTTCACTGTAAAAACGGTAATCACGTAAATCGTCAATTACAATTTCGTAGGCAGGAAAATAATAACTGTTGGTATCACTATTTACAAGGCTATGCACCGCCTGAATTAAAGCCGCCTTACTCCTATTGTTTTCTACCATGCCTTCACGCACATGACGCACAGGACTAATGGTATATATAATTTGTAAACCCGGATTTAATTTTCGCAAGCGCGCTACAAGTGGTAGGTAAAGCGCTTCAATATCTGCAGGTGATAACAATTTTTTAGTAAACCAACTCGCTGGTGCTTTATGGTTATTAGCTGCCACAAAATTAGGTACATACCCTGTGGCCTGATCTGTTAACTGATACACCCACGCAGAACCGAGTGTAATAAATAAGTGTGACGCTTTTTTTATAAACGCGTGCGCAGCAGTTGTTGATTCATTTATTTTATCAAGCGCTTCCTCTGGTGTTGTACCCGAAAAACGACTATGGTGATTCCATGAATGCCAGGCTTCGTTAAAATAAAATAAATCGCTACTAGTAAATGTTGGTGCATCTATATATTGAGTAAGCGCTTCTGCAACAGATACCGGATTAAATAAAACACCATTTGGATTTTCTAGTACATGAAACAAATGCTTCGCTAATTTTTCACCCATATTTTCTGTGAAGCAAGAACCAATCATGAGCGTATGACTCCTATGCCCAATAGGACTTTGAAGCGCAGGTATATCAAATTCACAATGAAACTTCATGCAGTAAATATTAGGCTTGTAATAAACGCTGTTTCATGGCTTCATATAAAACAATACCGGTAGCAACACCCACATTAAAAGAATCAAAAGTGCCTGCCATTGGAATGGTAAAAAATGCATCTGCTGCTTTTGCCAAATAAGGCTGTACCCCTTTGCCCTCGTCACCCATAATTACGCAACAAGGATCGGTTAATGATAGTTCATATATTTTTTTATCGGCGCGCATTTCGGAAGTAAAAACTTGTATGCCATTTAAGTGAAGGGTATCCACCGCTTTAATTAAACTATTAACGCGGCATACATGAATATGCTCCAGTGCACCTGCACTGCTTTTAACTGCTTCGGCATTAAGCGCACCTACGCCCTTATCCGGAATAATAAGTGCCTGTGCACCACAACAGAGTGCACTTCTTGCAATAGCACCAATGTTTCGCACATCGGTAATACCATCCAGCATTACAAAAAGTGGGGCTTCTCCTTTTTCTACCACATGATCAATGACTTGTTGTAAATCTAAATACTGTACCAGCCCTGCAAATGCAACAACACCCTGATGATTGGCTTTTGTTAAACCATTTAATTTTTCGGGAGGTACCAGTTGAATGGGCACATTGTATTCACGTGCCAATTGCCTGATTTGCAAAATGGCTTCGCCTGAAATATTTTTTTGAAATAAAATTTTATCGATAGACCTCCCCGACTGAAGTGCTTCTACGAGTGGTTGACGTCCAATAATTAATGCCGATTGTTTGATTGCCATGTGAAAATAAATTAGATAAGAAGGCCCTGCACTTGTAATAATTCAATTTTAGTAAGTGCAGCAACACTCATAGCATCAGTAATGGTTCCATCCGCTACCATACCAAAAGCGTCCGATAAAGATACTTTTTTAATTTGTAAAGCTTCTGTTTCTTCAGGTTCTGCATCCTGCTGAGTTAACTCCGTTGCCAAATAAATTATAGCGAGTTCGTCGGAAACAGAATTGGATAAATGAATGCGCATCAGCTCTTTATACTTTGCAGCCACAAGTCCTGTTTCTTCTTTTAACTCTCTAATTGCCGTTTGTAGAGGATCCGTACCTTCCGGACAGCCTCCTTCTGGAATTTCCCAACTGTATGCATCAAGTGTAAAGCGGTACTGCCCAACCAAATAGGTATGCAAATCTGGCGTGATGGGCACCACACCCACAGCAATATTTTTAAAATGAACCTTTCCATAAATACCAGGCTTACCCGCCGGATTGAGTACTTCAAATTCAGTGACATCAATCCAAGCATTTTGGTAAATGGCTTTACTGCTTTTTATGGTCCAAGGATTTTTTTGATGCATATTATTTGTTGCGGGCGTCAAATATATTACTAAATAAAAAGCCCCCACTAAAATTAGCAGGGGCTTTTTGATCTTCTTATTAATTTATTTTAAACCAAAGGCCTTTTTAACCTTTGCTACATAATCTAATTTCTCCCAAGTAAATAGTTCAACTTTCATAGTTTTCTCTTTACCGTCTGGAGTTCTAAATGTTTTAGTGATAGTCTCATTTTTACGACCCATATGACCGTAAGCAGCAGTTTCACTATACATTGGCGTTCTTAACTTTAAACGCTGCTCAATAAAATAAGGGCGCATATCAAAAATAGATTCTACCAACTTACCAATTTGACCATCGGTTAATTTTACTTTAGCAGTACCGTAAGTGTTTACGTTAATAGATGTTGGTTTCGCAACACCAATTGCGTAAGAAACTTGCACCAGTACTTCAGAAGCTACACCAGCAGCTACTAAGTTCTTAGCGATATGACGCGTTGCATAAGCTGCAGAACGGTCTACCTTACTAGGATCCTTACCAGAGAATGCACCACCACCGTGTGCACCTTTACCACCGTAAGTATCTACGATGATTTTACGGCCTGTTAAACCAGTGTCACCGTGTGGTCCACCAATTACAAACTTACCGGTTGGATTAATATGGTATTTGATATCCTTGTTAAATAACTTAGCGTATTTCTTGTACTTAGCTTTTACGCGAGGGATTAAAATTTCGATAATATCTTTTTTAATCTTCTCGAGCATCTTGCCCTCCTTATCAAAATCGTCGTGCTGTGTAGAAACAACAATCGCATCGATACGAACAGGCTCGTTTTTATCGTTGTACTCAAGTGTTACTTGAGATTTTGCATCTGGACGTAAATATTTGATCGCCTTGTTTTCTCTTCTTAGTGCAGCAAGCTCAATTAAGATTTTGTGCGCTAAGTCAAGTGCCAATGGCATGTAATCATCGGTTTCGTTGGTTGCGTAACCAAACATCATACCCTGATCACCAGCACCCTGCTCTTCTTTCTTTTTTCTATCAACGCCTTGGTTGATATCTGCAGATTGTTCGTGAATAGCTGATAAAATACCACAGCTATTTGCTTCAAACATGTACTCGCTTTTAGTGTAGCCAATTCTTTTAATCACACCACGAGCAATTTCTTGCACATCTAAATAGGCTTTAGATTTTACTTCACCAGCAAGCACTACTTGACCAGTTGTAACTAAAGTTTCGCAAGCCACTTTTGATTGTGGATCAAATGCTAAAAAGTTGTCGATTAAGGCATCAGAAATCTGATCCGCTACTTTGTCTGGATGTCCTTCAGAAACACTCTCAGAAGTAAATAAATAAGGCATGAATTTTTGTTTATAGCTTATAATGAAACACAAATATAAGAAGTAATTAGTTACTTATATTCTAGAAAATATAATACGTAATCGCATTCGAAAACGGGTATGTGTGCCACCCCCTAATCTTACCCGACCATTACCAACATCATTTCCATCTTGAGGGCCTAGGTAATAAACCTGAACCGCACCTACTTGTGGGTAAGGCTCTCTGTACAAAATTGAATCGTTGGTTGGTGCCGATATGCGAAGTGTATACACAGGATCTTTTCTGGTTATAATCCCTTGTATATACCTACTCATATCAAAAGAATAGGCTGCAATTCTGGAATATCCAGGAACAGATTTTGATAAAACAGATCCACCAAAGGTAGATTTATTAGGCCCTTGGTTGGGTGAAAAAATATAATCGTTAGGGATATTGTATTTCCTATTCTCTACTGTATCAATGGCACTTAACAATAAATACCTTGGTGGTCTCATAAAGTTGTCGGTGGTAAACAAATTGGCATCGTCGGGCACCTGTTCTGCAATAAGATCGGCCTTATGAATAATTCTATTGCTGAGTCCTTGAAGACCCGGAATTCTCACGCGTACATAGGACCCTGGGGCCGTTTGCACATACACAATAGAATCTGATTTATTGGTAGTTGTAGTATGTCTTGAAATTTCGGCACCTACCCTGTTACGAGAAATGAAATTAGCACTTCCGCCAGAAAAAGAATTGAATCTAAAATAAGATACAGCAGTATCTCTAACTGTTGCGCCGGCAGATGATGAATTGTAATAGAGTGCAAATTTTGTATTGGTATCTGCGAGATTAATATGAATAAGCGCATTTGTTGGAGCAGCTTGATCTACAGTTAATGCAAAACCTGCAAACAAAGACTTAAATGCAGAATCGGTACGGTATGCATTTGTGGTATCATAGGTACTTATAAAACGTCTCGCAACATCAGACCTTAATTTAATTCTTATTTGATGGCTTGCACGCTCATACCTATTGATCACTGAATCCTTTAGACGTGGTATAAAAATATTTACTGGATCTGCAAGTGTTCCTTTGGTTCTAATATTATATGCAGATGGATAGTTTGCTGCATAATTAAACCCTGGAAGTAAGGGAGTTGCAGGATCAATTTCAGAAACCGTAAGTTTTAATGGTGCAGCAGTATCACCGTATGCGTATTTGTAACTTAAAATTAAAACGGCAGAGTCTATACGGATACTATCTTTTGCGCCTGGAATGGCGAATGGGAAAAACGGTGGTGCTAATTCGAAATACATTGAGGCTGCTGTTTTTCCAAACAAAGGATCGTTGGAGATAGCACCCAAAACATGGTTGTCATTTTTATAAACACGAAGCGAGTCATTATCCAAATAAGTATCGGTGATCACATCGAGTATGGTATCTTTTGTAATGACACCATCAATTGTTGGTATTAAACCAGCACCAAGTTCGGTAGAAGGAACTTTGGTACAGCCCATAAAAACCATCAACATCAAACCAAAAAAAACGATAAAATTACGTATTGTAAATTTTGAATGCATGTTAGTCTAATTACTTGCCCGCAAGGTCGTTGTACAATTCTAAATACTCTGTTAAATCGGAGTCCCATCCTTTAAATGGAACTACTTTTTTGCCTTTCACTTTTGCAAACTCGGCTGTTAAGCTCGCTTCTATTTGATCTGAACCAAATGAGATGGCGTCTGCAAAACTAGCACCCCCCTTAAAGAGTGCTGTATTATTGGCTGCTTTAAAAGCATCTAAGTCTTTTTCTTTTACGTTGGTATTGATAAGGGCCTGCTTCATAAAATCTGGCCCTATTTCATTTTCGAAGGTATTTTGACCAATAGTAAAAATCACTTTGCTATTACCAAACACTGGTTCTTTTTTGTAGGCGGTTTTAATGTAAGCAGGAATAAGTCCTGTCATCCAGCCACTGCAATGGATAATATCGGGAGGCCAACCAAACTTTTTAACGGTTTCTAAGGCGCCTTTACAAAAGAAAACGGTTCTTAATGCATTGTCATCAAACCAAGTATCTGATTCGTCATGAAACACTTGTTTGCGCTTGAAAAAATCTTCATTTTCCAAAAAGTAAACCTGCAGTCTTGCATTTGGAAGTGAAGCTACCTTAATCTGAAGTGGGTAATCATCTTCGTCAACAGAGACATTGATTCCAGATAAACGAACCACTTCGTGCAACCTATGTCTTCTTTCGTTGATCACCCCAAAACGTGGCATAATACATCGAACTTCTAAACCACTATCGTTACTTTTAATAGCTAATTTATTAATGATTTCTGCAAACTCTGTCAACTCCAAATAAGGAGACATCTCGGTAGCAATAAACAGTATTCTTTTCTTTGTAGACATGAGTCACCAATTTTAAACCTAGAGCCTAATTTAAGGGAGCAAAGGTACGAAATTTATAGGGAATCGAGCTAGCGCAGTGCTTTGCGCACAAAAATCAACCAATTTGGCTATTCATGAAAAGTTTATATATTATTATTTAATATTATATATATGATAAAAATTGGTTTCATTTAAATGGTAGAAGGCCTTACATTTGTTTAGACCTTATCAAGTAACATGAAAAAGCAAATCAGCGCCATCATTAAATATGCCTTCTTTTTTGGACTAGGCTTATTTTTAGTTTGGTGGAGCTTACGTCAAATTCCTGCCAACAAATGGGATGAGTTCATGAATACCTTAAAGGGGGCAAAGTATTGGCTCATGGTGCCCGTGTTTTTGATTTTATCACTCAGTCACATTGTTCGCGCATTAAGATGGCGTATTCTGATGGAACCGATGGGTTATAAACCTAGTCTACCCAATACTTTTTTCGCAGTTATGATTGGTTACTTGGCCAACCTAGCCATACCGCGTTTGGGTGAAGTTTTAAAATGTACCCTTCTGGCTAAATATGAAAAAGTACCTGCCGAAAAATTGGTAGGCACCATTGTAGCAGAAAGAGCTGTTGACGTAATATCGCTGGCTATAGTTTTTATCATCACCCTGCTTACGCAATCAGATTTAATCGTTTCATATGGACTAGAATTGTTTCGACAACTTTTTGAAAACAAATCGGGGCAATTTTCTATGCAAAAAATAGGTATTGTAATTGCTGTATTAATTTTATTGATTGTTATTTTAAAAATTTGGAGTCGGAAAAATGGACACCTCCCATTTGTGGTATCGGCTAAAAAAATTATCAAAGGCATTTGGGAAGGGGTATCAAGCATTAGATACCTTCAACAAAAAGGCATGTTTATTGTGTACAGTATTACTATTTGGGTTTTGTACATTGTGGGTACATGGGTAGGCTTAAGTGCAACAGTAGGTACAGCTGGCCTTGGATTTAATGCAGCCCTTGCCGCACTTGCTTTTGGCAGTATTGGTATGATTGTTACCCCAGGTGGCATTGGCGCATATGCTTATTTTATTGCTAAAATTGTTGAGAAAATGGGTGTGCCTTTTGAAATAGGATTTGCCAACGGTACCATTCAATGGTTTGCCCAATTTATTATTGTACTCATTGTTGGAAGTATCTGCTTACTTGTCTTACCTATTTATAATAAAAACAAGATTTCCCATGAAAGCAATTGAGGCCATTGAACTTAAGGAATATAGTTTAGAAAGATTGTTAACACAGGTGGCAGCTTGGCGCACAAAAGGCAAAACAGTTGCATTTACAAATGGTTGTTTTGATATACTACATGAAGGCCATATTACTTCATTGAGTGCAGCGGCAAAAGAAGCAGATTATTTAATTGTAGGACTTAATAGTGATAGCAGTGTAAAACAGTTAAAAGGAGACGCAAGACCCATTAACAATGAACAGAGCCGTGCCATTTTATTAAGAAATTTAATAGTAGTAGATGCAGTTGTGATTTTTAATGAACAAACGCCACTTGAACTTATTAAAGCTATTTTACCTGATGTGATTGTTAAAGGTGGCGATTACACGACAGATCAAATTGTGGGTGCCAAAGAAGTGATGGCAGCAGGCGGTCGTGTAGTGATTAACCCCATTGTAGCTGGATTTTCTACAACTGGAACCATCGAGCAAATCAAAGCGCATTTCTCATAAATAGCTTTCTACCGATTAAGCCTTTTATTTCACCCAGTTATGCGCATTCCTATGTGTAGGGCAGTTAGTTTTATTATGTTTATGTCATCTAATAAATTTTATCTTGAAAGAAAATAAAAAAATACTCACCATCCTCACCCACTTAGTGGCCTGGATAAGTTTGTTTTCGGTGCCCTACCTCGTTTTCTTTCCAAGACTGCGAGAATTTAATATGAGCGATCATATGATGGCTACTATTCTCATCAACTATGTATTCATCATATTTTTTTATTACCTCAATACCCAATTTTTAGTACCCAAATTACTTATCAATAGAAAATGGTGGTTGTATATTTTATCGGTGGTTGTTTCTTTAAATATATACCTCTTTACACCCAAACAAGTAGCTACCATTTTTGCTACACCAGAATACATCGAACAAAATGGCAATTATGTGGTAAACCCTGCATTTAAGGGAGACAAAAAAATGACTAGAACGCCCAGGATGTCTAGAAGACTAGCAGACCCCTACAATACGGTTTTGTTTTTGTTGGTTTTATCGTTTGGTACTTGTATTTCCGTAACACAGCAGTGGTTGAGTTCGGAACAAAATAAAAAAGAAACAGAAAACGAAAAATTAAACACAGAATTATCTTTTTTAAAATCACAAATCAATCCGCATTTCTTTTTTAATACACTCAATAACATTTATAGTTTAGCTATTATTAAAAGTGAACAAACGGCGCCTGCTGTTATGAAACTATCATCCATTATGCGGTATATTTTATCTGAAACGCAAAAAGATTTTGTTCCACTGCAAAACGAAATTGAATTCACAAAAAATTATATTGAACTTCAAGAAATGCGCTTAACAGACAAAGTAAAGCTTGACTTTCTTGTAAGTGGCATAACCGGTGATTTACAAATTGCGCCCCTACTTTTTATTCCATTTGTAGAAAATGCGTTTAAATATGGCGTAAGCACCAAAGAAGATACCGCTATTAATATACAAATAACTGCAACCCCGCAACAAATTTTATTTGAAGCAAAAAATACAGTAGCCACCAATATTTCAACACATTTAGATAGCACAGGTATTGGCATTAACAACGCCAAAAGAAGGCTAGCGCTTTTATACCCTGGCAGGTATCAACTCAATATAAGTAATGAGAATAATAACTATCAAGTTTCTTTAAAAATTAATAGCTAATTGTATGATTACATGTATTGCCATAGATGATGAACCACTTGCACTAAAAATTATTGAAGAATACTGTTCTAAAATATCATTTTTACAACTCGTAAAAACATTTAGTGATACTGATTTGGCATTAGCCTATTTAAAAGATAATAAAGTAGACGCTTTATTTTTAGATATTCAAATGCCTGATATTACGGGCATTGATTTGTATAAAAGTTTAGTCAATAAGCCCCTTGTTGTATTTACTACGGCTTATAAAGATTTTGCTGTAGAAGGATTTAATACAGACGCCGTAGACTATTTACTAAAACCATTTGAATACGACCGCTTTTTAAAAGCAGCCTATAAGATTAAAGAATATACAGAGTTTTTAAGTGCGCAGGAAGTGCAACTCAACTCCATTTTTGTAAAGGTGAACTACGAGATAATGAAAATTAATCTGAAAGACGTAGACCTTATTGAAGCACTTGACGACTATATCAAAATTTATACAAAACCGAGCCCTGTTTTAACCTTAATGACCCTAAAGGGAATTTTGGAAAAATTACCACCCAAAGATTTTATGAGGGTTCACCGCTCTTACATTGTACCCATTAGCAAGATAGATAGGTTTAGTAAAAGTAAAATTTGGGTAGGTGAAAAGGAAATACCTGTTGGTAGTAGTTACGGAAGCGTTTATGACCAGTTATTAGCGCATAGTCAGGCCAAGTAGCCGTTCTTCAGATAAGAACCCTTTATTGTCAAGCTTTTTATACTTTTCTTAAGAGATGTGACCTGCACTTTTAGGTTAGAAACTGTAATTTAGCATTATGAAAACACGCTTCCCCTTTGTAAAATTTATTGGATCTATCTTTTTACTAGTTTGCAGTTTCAAGGCCTCACAGGCGCAAATAAACAATAAAAACTGGCAAGCACTAGACCCCAGTTCAGATAAGGTATTAGGCATTAGTTTACTAAAAGCATACGACTACTTGGGTAGCAAAAATAAAAAAGCTACTCCCATTATTGTTGCAGTTTTAGATTCAGGTATTGATACTACACATGAAGACTTGAGAAATATTTTGTGGACCAACATCAAAGAAATCCCGGGCAATGGTATTGACGATGATAAAAACGGATATGTAGACGATGTACATGGCTGGAATTTTTTAGGCGGTAAAAATGGGCAAAGCGTTAAAAGAGCACCAGATGAGCGTTCAAGAATTTACCACAAATACAAAGCGAAATTTTCAAACCCAAACCTCGATACAAACACACTAAGTAGCCCCGATAAAGCCCTTTTTGCCACTTGGAAAAGAACAGAATCAGAATTAAATTTTAGTGACGAAGAAAAAGACCAACTAAAATATGTTGAAATGCTTGCCAGTGCTTTTAAAAAGCATGATAAAGTACTAAAACAAGAAATGAATGTAGTGAGCTACAATAGAGAAGCACTTACAAAGTTTATACCAACTACAATTTCAGGTAAAGAAGCCAAATTAGGGCTCTTATCACTTCATAGACTTATGCAATTGGATGAAACTGAATTAAATACCTTCACCATTGCGCAAATGGATGAATACATTGAAGGCAAAAATGCTGCATTTGTAGCCAAAGAAAAATTACCCAACGACGAAAGAACCATCATTGTAAGAGACAACTACTATAATTTTTCTGATGCGTTTTATGGTAACAATGACATTATGGGGCCTACGCCCAATCATGGCACGCATGTTAGTGGTATTATTGCGGCCAGTAGAGACAATGGTACCGGTATAGATGGTGTTGCAGATGCTGTAAAAATAATGATGGTGCGTGTGGTGCCCGACGGCGACGAATATGATAAAGACGTTGCACTCGCCATTAGATATGCAGTAGACAATGGCGCCAAAATTATCAATATGAGTTTTGGAAAAGCCTATTCTCCCGAAAAATATTGGGTAGATAGCGCAGTAGCATACGCCGAACAAAAAGATGTTTTACTCGTTCACTCTGCAGGAAACGAAAATAATAACTTAGATAGTAATACCGTATTTCCAAATCCAAATTTGGTCACCTTTAAAAAAACGGCCAGTAGTTTCATAACAGTGGGTGCTAGTAGTGACCCATTTATTACGGAAGCAAGTATCGCCGCAGATTTTAGCAACTACGGCAAACAAAATGTAGACCTTTTTGCACCTGGTGTAAAAATATACTCGACCCTTCCTGGCGGAAACACATATGGCAATCAAGATGGCACGAGTATGGCAGCTCCTGTTGTAACTGGCGTTGCTGCATTGTTACGCACCTACTACCCCAATTTAACCGCTAAACAGGTTAAATCAATATTAGAAAAAACAGTATTCACGCCTGCGTCGTCGGCGCCCTGCTTACAACCAGGTAATGACAGCATTGCTGTTCCATTTAACACCCTCTCAAAAACTGGCGGTATTGTAAATGCCTATAACGCGGTGGTACTTGCAAACAATATGGGTAATAACTAAGAAAGCCCCAACAATTTATTGCTGGAGCTTTCTATCTCGAAGGGGGTATAAAAAATTATTTTGCAAACAAATGCACAGCAATTTGAACGTCTTTAGAAGGACCTGCATAAGCAATACCTAATAAAGTACGATCAAGGCTAAAATAAGCTTGACCAAAAAGACCTTTTTCAGAAGCACTTCTGATATTTGAAGCAAAGCTTACTGGAACAGGAACACCTTTAATGTTTAAAGTACCATTGATGGTGCAAGCAGTTGCACTTGAATAATCTACAGAAGAAATCGTGTAAACAGCTTCACCAAATTTTGCTACATCAAAAAAGTCAGCGCTTTTTAAGTGACCTGCCAATTTTTCACCAGCAGCATCCGTTACTTTTAAATTAGCAAGGTCAATAACAAAAGAACCACCTACTAATTTACCACCATCCACCTGAACGCTTCCAGATTTTACAGCAAAGGTACCAGTGTGAAAATCGGCTGCTTTTGAGCCAATAAAGTCTACCCTGCTCTTATCTGACTGTACAGCTAGGGTGATAGGTGCTTTTGGATTTTTTGGGGCTACAAAAGCCAAAGAACTCGCTAAAAATGCGGCTCCTAATAGGAAAAAGGATACTTTTTTCATCATTGTATTGAATTTTAAGTGTTTATGCGAATAATTAAGGTAAAATTAAGGGTTTTAAAGTAAAGCCGTTTCGCTTATCTTCGCAAAAATTTTTTGTATGAATCTTCATGAGTACCAAGCTAAAGAACTTCTTAAAAAGTACAACGTTCCAGTACAGGAAGGTGTAGCGGTAGAAACTGTAGACGCTGCAGCAGCGGCTTATGCCACTTTAAAGGCCCAAACAGGTAATAATTTTGCGGTCATTAAAGCACAAATTCACGCAGGTGGTAGAGGTAAAGGTAAAATAGAAGGCAAAGAGCAGCGCGGTGTAGCGGTTGCTAAAAGCGAAGACGATGTAAAAACAATTGCGGGTAATTTACTAGGTGGTACCCTAGTTACCATTCAAACGGGTGCAGCTGGTAAACTCGTAAATAAAATTTTAATTGCACAGGACGTTTATTATCCGGGCCCTAACGAAGTAAAAGAATTTTACTTGTCTATTTTATTAGACCGTGCTAAAGGGATGAATGTTGTGATGTACAGCACCGAAGGTGGTATGGATATTGAAGAAGTAGCGCACAACACACCAGAAAAAATATTTAAAGAGTGGGTACACCCAGGTGGTGGACTCCAAGGTTTCCAGGCACGTAAAATTGCTTTTAACCTAGGCCTATCTGGTGACGCTTTTAAAAACTGTGTCAAGTTTGTAACCAACTTATACAATGCATATGTAAGTCTAGATTGCGGTATGCTCGAAATCAATCCACTTTTCAAAACATCCGATGAAAAAATCATTGCGGTTGATTGTAAAATGAATATTGACGACAACGCACTTATGCGCCACGCCGATTTACTCGCAATGCGTGATGTATCTGAAGAAGATCCTACCGAAGTTGAAGCTGGTGAGTTTAACCTAAACTTTGTGAAGCTTGACGGTAACGTAGGCTGTATGGTAAATGGTGCAGGTCTTGCAATGGCAACGATGGATATGATTAAGTTAAGTGGTGGTGAGCCAGCTAACTTTTTAGACGTAGGCGGTACTGCAAATGCACAAACCGTAGAAGCTGGTTTTAGAATTATCATGAAAGATCCAAACGTAAAGGCTATTTTAATTAACATCTTTGGCGGTATCGTTCGTTGTGACCGTGTTGCTGCTGGTGTTATTGAAGCCTTTAACAAATTAGGCAATATCAATATCCCAATCATTGTTCGTTTACAAGGAACCAACGCGGTAGAAGCTAAAAAATTAATTGATGAGAGTGGACTTAAAGTTCAGTCGGCGATTCAATTAAGCGAGGCTGCCGACCTTGTTAAAAAAGCAGTTGCTTAATAATTTTTCAGCCCTACACTTAAATTTGACGGGCTTTAAATTATACTCTAATGATTTTAAAAAAGGCGTCGATATTCGACGCCTTTTTTTATTGCGGATTTGCAATGGGCTTTACTTCTGTTAGTGCGCTAAACGTATATCGGAGTCCGGTTTTAACCTCTACACATTCGTAACGCTTGCGGCGCAGTGGCCCTCTACAAAAAACGCGTCCATTGTCTGTTACAAATAGTGAACCTTCTGCAACACTTGCTACCAGGGCATATCCGGGCTTTTGCTTTTCGTTGTAGCCGCGAAGTACCATTAATAATTCGGTTTCACCACCAGCCGTAGCTGCAGGATTTAAAATAGATTTTTGAAGTGCTTTTTCTATATCGGGTGGAAAAATTTGTTGCGCTACAAAATGCTGCAATAACTGCCCATAACAAAATTTCCATTCTTTACCATGCGCTTCTACACGGTTACTAAATTTTTCGAAAGTTAATAAATGCGCAAGCTCATGCAAAAAAGTAATGAGAAATTCGTACTTGTTTAAATTACCATTGATACTTATGCGGTGGTTAGCCCCCCTACCCGGATGACGGTAATCACCAAGTACCGATTTACGCTGTTTGGTAATGGTTAAATGCACCCGGTATTCATGCAAATACGCAAGCACCTGCTCAAAACTTTTGTCTGGTAAAAAACCAGCCAATGCCTGCATCGGATGCTCGTTAATGGGCATTATTTTTTAACGTTCAATTTTAAAAAGAGTTTGATTTCAAGCCAGGTATATAGTGGATAAAGCGCTAATCCTGCATATACAGAGCGAGGACTAATGCCAGCGCCTGACATTTTAATATACAAGAGTACTGTTACAGCAATGCCCACTAAACGAAGCCCCATCCCAGCCATCACGGTACGAACAAGTACATTGGGGTTAGGGTTTTTAGAAGCATTGATAAGTGACAGTAATCCAATTAGCGTAACAGCAAAGAGTATCAGATTTGCCGCCATTAAAACATTGGGAACAAATTTATTGTTGATGAGTTCCTGCTCACCAAAGAGTACGGCTGCATTTACAAACATGAATAGCGCAATTATCGGGTATAGCAGTTTTATTTTTTGAAACATCGTTTATTTTTTTTTGTCTGTTTTATGAGTGTCTTTATTGGCGCCGGTTTTACTATCGGTGTCTTTGATCACTTTTACAATCATTCCTATTCCTACAAATAAGGGAAGTATCCAGATAAATATGGGGGTTCGAGAAAAAAATTTGAGATCGAGCCATTTGCCGCCGAAGGCGGCAAATGCAAACGCCACCAAAAGTTGCGTTGCTACACTAGCATATTTCAAAAATGAATTTTGATTTTGTTGGGGCATCGGATAAATTAATCGTACAATCATTTAATCTTTAATCACTTCTGCCTTTGGGATATTTAGAGGAACAGTATCTAATTGTATCCCTTTATCAGCTCCTTCCATCACTTTTTTAATACTATTAAAATATTGTTCATTGTAACGAATAACCTGCTCCAATGAATCGGTTCTGATTTTTAAATTTTGAAGTGCTGCACGGCCTTCGCGGGTTCCATAGCCAGGAATATAATATTTGAGTGGTGTAAATGCGATAAACACAATGGTTATCCCAATTAGAAACACAAAGAGGCTACTTAGCCCAATATATACACTGGTTCTAGAGAGTTTGAGGGTAACAACTTCTTCAAAAGTGTCATCGTCCATTACAACCAACCGGTAATGGGTCCCAAGGCGGGTAGGCTCGTTTTTAGCGGGTGTAGGCTCCATATTGTTAAATAAGCATAAAGGTAGCTTTTAAAGTTGTTTAATTACGCCCTCAAAACAGAAATAAATGTATTTTTAAGGCCTATTTAAGATTCATGAAAACCTATGTACTGGTATTTATTTTGATGGTTGGCCTGGCACACGAACTAGTTGCCCAACCCTATACGGGCATAAGTTTACAAAAAAATAAACCTTACACCGAGAGGCTGCTCCCCGCCGAAAAAACAGGTGAAAAAGGTTTCAGGTTACCTAAACGAATATTTAATAATACGGTTACTAGGTATAATTATGTTTTTAATGCCACGATGCGCCTTAACGGAATTATTGAAAGGGCCACCGAAAAGCAAATTGAAAACTATGGGGCGCTACTACCCTTTTTTCCGTATAATCTAGAAGCTACCGCAAAAGACGAAATTGACACCATCATTTACAAATGTACAGCCGGTATTTTGTTACATGATTTACGAAGTGATTGGGTAGATAATTTGTACATTATTCTAGGAAAAGCATATTTACACCGTCAAGATTATGATTCGGCACTTGCTGTATTTAAGTATGTCAATTATGCGTTTGCACCAAAAGACGAAGGCACTGATATTCCGATTGGAAGTAATATCAGTAATACAAATGGGATTTTTTCAATTTCAACCGATGAAAAAAGAAATATCTGGAAAAAAATAACCACAACGCTGCCAAGTAGGAACGAAAGTTTTTTATGGATGATAAGAACCTACCTAGAGCAAAATAAACAATCGGAGGCTGCAGGTTTAATGGCTTTATTAAGAACAGATAAAATTTTTCCTACAAGGCTTATTCCAGCACTTGATGAATTAACTGCCTACAGTAATTACTTAAGTGAACGTTACGAACAGGCAGCTATTTATTTAGCCAAAACAATTCCTTTTGCAGAAAGTAAAAAGGAAAAATCAAGAAAAGCCTACCTAACTGCACAGTTATTTGAAAAAAGCGGAGTTCCTAATCTTGCCAAACAATACTACGAGAAAGCCATTGATATAGCCCAGGATCCTTATCTAGAAATATATGCAAACGTTGCATTAAACAGACTGAGCCTTACTTCAGGAGCTGATAGTAAGGCACTCTTACTTATGGCGAAAAGAGATAAATACGAAGCCTACAAAGACGTTATTTTTTTTGCAGCAGCGTCCATAGAACTTACAAAAAAGAATTATGATCTTACCCAAAACTATTTATTAGAGAGTATTAAAAATAGTGGCGATAACGAAGTGCAAAAACAAAAATCATTTGTGCTATTAGGCGACATTAATTATGATCAAAAAAAATATGGACCCGCTTTTAAATTTTATGACAGTATCGACATTCAAAGTATAGAAGCCGAACAAAAAGAAAAAATTGAAATTAGAAAACCAGCCTTACAACTTATAAATGCTAATTTAAAAATTATAGAATTAGAAGATAGCCTACAAAAAATTGCAGCACTACCGGAAATTGAGCGAACTATATTTTTGAGAAAACTATATAAACAATTACGCAAAGAAAAAGATGATATAGTTACAGATAAAAATGTAGACCCAAATGGAGGCGCTACTTTTGATATTTTTAGCAGTGGGTCCAACACCGATTTTTATTTTTTAAACAAAACCCAAAGGTCTAATGGACTCACAACTTTTAAAACAACCTGGGGTAACAGACAAAACCTTGACAACTGGAGAAGACAAGCGGCACTTGATGCGGCCATTGGGGCTAGTAATGTAAATGTTACTGCTGCCACTTCAGATATTACAAGCAAAGATAGCAGCAGCGCTATTAGCTTTGACGGCTTAGTGGAATCGATACCTACTGGGCCTAAACAAATAGAGGCCTCCAACGAAAAATGGGCGAAGGCGCTACTTGATAATGCACAAATTTTTCAATTAACTTTATCAGATTATCCTTCAGCCATTGAAGCCTACAACTTTTATACAAGCAAATTTGGAACCAATAATTCGTTAGACATAGTGTACCACAACCTAGCACTTTGTTACCGTTTTACAGGCAATCAAAACAAGGCTGATTCGGTACAAAAACTTTTCGAAGCAAAATTCCCAAGTAGTAAGTTATTGGAAAAAAAAGTACCTTTCTTAAATAATACTACTAGTGCAGACCTCAGCTACAATATCATTTATGATTATTTCTCTAAAGGGGAATACGAAAAAGCACTCGCACTAAAAGAGGAAGTAACAAAAAAGTATGGTAAAGATATTTGGGCACCGCAGTTTTTATTTATGGAAGCTACCCTACTTATGAAAAACAAAGAAGATAGCACTGCTACTTTAAAATTAAATAAAATTATTGCCAATTACCCAGGAAGTAGTATTGCAAAAAAAGCGGCAGAAGTACTTGAGGTATTAAAACAAAGAGAAAAAATAGAAAAAGAAATAATTAAACAGCCTGCTAAAAAAGAAGAAGGTGATTTATACTAAATAAATAAATTATGAAAATGTCAAAACCTGTTCGTGTCTTTTGGCGCATCATTTTTTGGGGCTTAGGAAGTCTAGTACTTTTTTTACTCATGATTAATTTTGGATGGTTGGGTAGCATGCCATCTATCGATGATATTGAAAACCCATCGGCATCACTTGCAAGTCAGGTATATGCACAAGATGGAACCCTCATGGGTAAATACTATTTAGAAGACCGTATCAATGTAAAATACAAAGACATTAGTAAGCACGTAATCAATGCGCTTGTGGCCACCGAAGACGAACGGTTTTATGACCACAAAGGTATAGACCCACGCTCGTTAGGTAGGGCTCTATTTTTTTTAGGTAGCGAAGGGGGCGCCAGTACCATTACTATGCAAACCGCTAAAAATTTATTTACAAACAACTGGAACACTAGTAATTTTTTACTTAGAATTACACAAAAAATCAAAGAATCAGTTATTGCTATAAAACTCGAAAGAAATTTTACCAAAGATGAAATTATCACACTTTACTTAAATACTGTTTCATTTGGCGATAACGTATTTGGCATTAGAAACGCTGCTAAAACTTTTTTTCAAAAAGAGCCAGATCGCTTAAATGTACAAGAATCTGCAGTTCTTATTGGCATGCTCAAAGGGACGACACTTTACAATCCCAGACGGAATCCAAAATTAGCGCTTGTTCGAAGAAATACAGTATTAAGTCAGATGGTTCGCAACAACTATCTACTTGAAACAGAGGCGGATAAAATTAAACTAAATCCTATTGAGCTTAATTACAAAAAAATGGATGAGTATGCTGGTCTTGGTCCATACTTTAGAATGATACTTGGAGAAGATCTAAAAAAATGGTGCAAAGAAAACACAAAGCAAAATGGCGATAATTATAATTTATTCAGAGATGGCCTGAAAATATATACGACCATAAATCCTAGTATGCAAGAATACGCGGAAGAAGCTGTGGGAAAGCATATGAACTATTTACAAAAGATTTTTAATACACAAGCAAATATCAAAGACGGCAGTATATGGAAAGGGCACGAAAATGTTCTCTTAAATGCAATGAAGCAATCTGATAGATGGCATAATTTAGAAGAAGAAGGCGTTGATGAAAAAGAAATTGAAAAAACATTTTATGCAAAAACCAACATGCGCATTTTTGCATGGAATGATAAACGTGAAAAAGACACTTTGATGACGCCTTACGACTCCATTAAGTACCACCGCCAAATGTTACAAGCTGGCTTTATGGTAATGGATCCCTTAACAGGTGAAGTAAAAGCATGGGTTGGTGGCATTGGATACAAAAGTTTTAAATACGATCATATAAACGTTAACACTAAAAGACAAGTAGGCTCTACCATGAAGCCCCTACTCTATAGTTTAGCTATTGAAGAAGCAGGTTTTACGCCTAATACAACAGTATACGATCAACAACAAAGGTTTAGTGGATATGGTTTAGTTCCAGCAACAAGCAGGACATGTACTGGTCAATCTATGAGTATGGCTTCAGCACTTGCACAATCTCGTAACTGTGCTTCTGCCTATATTTTAAAGCAACTAGACACTGAAAGTAATAACAGTGCTAAAAGACTGATTGAATATTTAAGAAAAACTGATATAACATCAAAGATTGAACCGTACCCTTCAATTGCACTTGGTTCCTGTGAAATTTCATTGTTTGAAATGATACAAAGCTATAGTATGTTTCCTGGTAAAGGCTTTAATGTAAAGCCTATGTATATTACGCGTATTGAAGATCGTCATGGAAATGTACTTGCCACTTTTACGCCAAAAAGAAAAGAAGTAATTAGTGAACTAACCGCCTATTCAATTGCAAAAATGATGGAAGGTGTTATGCGCGGAGGAACAGGACGCGGTGTTTGGAGTTATGTTCCTGAGATGGCTATTGCAGGAAAAACAGGAACCACAAACGAAAATAGTGACGGCTGGTTTATTGGTTATACCCCTCAACTTATTGCAGGTGGATGGGTTGGTGCAGATGATAGATTTATTCATTTCGATAAATCAAATGTTTGGGGACAAGGTGGTAAAGCTGTACTTCCAATTTGGGGATATTTTTTTGGTAAAGCAGCTAAAGATGAAATGTGCGGCATTGACACAAAACTTTCCTTTACGAAACCTGAAATTATTGATAACGAAATCATGTTAGACTATCTGAATAATTTTTCACCGTTGTTAGGAGGAGAAAGTGAGAATTTAGGAACAGGTACAGAAGATGATTATGAAATTCCGGAAAATATTCAAGCTGAAGACATTGCACCAGAGTCACAAAAATTAACTGATACAAAACCAGTTACAGATTCTAAACCTTCTGACTCTAAAAAACAAACAACGCCGCCAGCAGCCCTAGTAACAGAACCAGAAAACAAACCAAAGGAAAAACCAAAGGAAAAATCAAAAGAAAAACCAAAGGCAGTGCTTCCAAAAAAAGGCGGAAACTAAAGCGCTTTATTGACAAAATTGAAATTGAGCGACAACTGATGAAACATATTGCGCTGGTAAAAACCAGTCGCATAATTGATATGTAGTTTTTGCATGATTACCCCTACGCCAAAGGTGACACCATTTAATCCATTGGTGATATTAAAGCCATTTAAAGATTGTCTGCGGAGCACATTGTATCCGAGATTGCAATTGATATTATCGCTTAATGTTAGCTGTGCACCTAACACCACATGCGACATCATCTTATCAAATGTTGAATGTTTTTTTCCAAACTCCGACACCATAAAACTAGTATCCGACCCTAGTAAATTAAAGCGTTGAAGTTGTTGTAGTGTGAGTGAAAATTGAAGTGGCGCCTCTGCTAATTTTTTAGATACACCTGCATTTATTTCAAAAGGGAGTTCCTCTTTAACAGCACCTGCATAGGCATTTAGTTGGGTTCCCATATTTGTAACTACCACACCGGCTTGTAAGCCTGACGCTTCATCAAAATAAGTTAGGGAAGCATCTACAGCAAGCGCAGTTGAACGGTACAACCCATAATTAGAATGAATGAATTTTGCAGCAGCACCCAGCCACCACTTTTCTTTATACTGCTTACTCGTTCCTATTTGAACCGCCAAATCGGAAGGGCGGTACATGCCGAGTAAATTACCAGCAGCATCTGTTTGATCGATACTTCCATAATTTATATACTGAACGCCAAGTCCAAGTGTTTGACCACCCAACTGATAACCCGCCATAGCAGTATACTGGTTAATACCTGCTAGTAAACTTGAAAAAGATGTAGCCACTTGACCAAGATGCGATGGCCTTAGTAATGATGGATTTGAAAAACCCGCTGCTACATTATTGCCTATATTTGAAATATTTGAACCTCCTAAGGCTGCGACCTCGGCAGTGGCGGGATTTTTTATAAAACTAAAAACAGGATTACCTCCCTGCGTTTGTGCAGCAGCCACTCCTATCCCAGCCCATAAAAAAACAAAGAGTAAAGGGGCGCGCATAACTTGATTTTTTCGATTGTTTTAAACAAGCGCAAGGTCTATAACCTGTTGCATTGTTTTTACATAATGAAAAGTTACCCCTTTAATAAATGCGGCGTCAATTTCGTTCACATCTTTTTCGTTTTGGGCGCACATGATAATTTCTTTTAAGCCAGATCTTTTAGCTGCTAATACTTTTTCTTTAATACCACCCACTGGAAGCACTTGGCCACGCAGGGTAATTTCACCGGTCATAGCTAAATAAGACTTTACTTTTCTGCCGGTAAATGCTGAGGTTAAAGAAGTAAGCATGGTAATACCCGCGCTAGGACCATCCTTTGGTGTAGCACCTTCTGGCACGTGTACGTGAATATTCTTTTTTGCAAAATCTGCAGGATCAATGCCGTATTTTTTAGCATTAGCCTGCAAATAACTAAGCGCAGTGGTAGCACTCTCCTTCATCACGTTGCCTAAATTACCGGTAAGTTTTATGTCACCCTTGCCTTCACTTAAAATGGTTTCTATAAATAAAATGTCGCCACCCACATAGGTCCAGGCAAGACCCACGGCCACACCTGGCATGTTGGCCAACTTATAAATTTCGTTGCTATAACGCGCTTGTCCCAGTATTTTTTCGATATCTGGCACCGTTAAAGTTGTTTTTACCTTGTTTTTAGTCGCATATTCTTTAGCCTGAAAACGCATTACACTAGCCAGCTGACGATCTAATTCACGCACGCCACTTTCTCTGGTATAGTTTTCAATGATTTTTTCAAGGACCTTATCGGCAATTTTAAAATTTACTTTTTCGAGGCCATGCGCTTCCTTTTGCTTGGGCACGAGATGCTTTTTAGCAATTTCTACTTTCTCTTCTACTGCGTAGCCACTGAGGTCAATAATTTCTAGTCGGTCCCTTAATGCTGGCTGAATATTTTGGATATTGTTAGCGGTGGCAATAAATAACACTTTTGAAAGATCGTATTCGAGCTCTAGGTAATTGTCGTAAAAATTACTGTTTTGCTCCGGATCCAACACTTCTAGTAATGCCGATGATGGATCACCCCTGTGGTCGGCACCTATTTTGTCTATTTCATCCAGTATCATCACCGGATTCGAAGACTTACATTTTCTAATATTTTGAAGAATACGGCCCGGCATCGCCCCAATATAGGTTTTGCGGTGACCTCTAATTTCACTTTCGTCGTGTAAACCACCCAGGCTCAAACGCACATATTTTCGACCAATGGCATGTGCAATGGATTTACCAAGAGAGGTTTTACCAATACCCGGAGGGCCTAAAAAGCATAAAATGGGGCTTTTCATGTCGCCTTTTAGCTTTAAAACCGCCAAATATTCGAGTATACGGCTCTTTATTTTTGACATGCCATAATGGTCTAGGTCTAGTACCTTTTTGGCATTTTTAAGGTCATAATTATCAGAAGTATAGCTGTCCCATGAAAGGTCTAGCATTAAATCGAGGTGATTGTACACCACCGAATAATCGGGCGTGGTTGGGTGCATACGCTCCAGTTTTGCCACCCCGGTATCAAAGGCTGCTTTTGCTGCTTCCGGCCACTTTTTGCCTTCGGCCTTCTTTTTCATATCAGCTATCTCGCGCTCATTGGTATCACCCCCAAGCTCATCTTTGATACTCTTTAATTGCTGCTGTAAAAAGTAGTCACGCTGCTGTTTGTCCAGCTCTGTTCTGGTTTTATTGGTCACTTTATTTTTAAGTTCCGCAAACTGTAACTCCTTTTGTAAGATTAAAATTAAACTTTCAGCTCTGGCATTTATATCATTGATTTCCAGTAACTTTTGCTTTTCAGAAATATCGCTATTTAAGTTACTACTTACAAAATTTATTAAAAATGAAGGGTTTTCAATGCTCTTTAATATGATGCCGGCCTCGGTTGGAAGATTGGGCGACAACTGAATAATTTGCGTAGCCAGGTCTTTAATACTACTCACTATGGCCGCAAAATCATCCCCTTCTGGGCTTGCATCTTCTTCAAATAATTTGATACTCGCCTTAAAATAAGGATCGTCGGTGAGCATTGAAACCAGCTCAAACCTTTTTTTACCCTGAATTATAATGGTAGTGCCACCATCGGGCATCTTAATAAGCTTGATAATTTTTGCCACCGTACCCACGCTGCATAAATCGGTGGCAATCGGCTCCTCTATATTGGCGTCTTTTTGAGACACCACGCCTATAAGCTTGTCTGCCTTATAGGCATCGTTCACTGCCTTAATGCTTTTATCCCTCCCTACGGTTATAGGCAGCACCACCCCCGGAAACAATACCGTATTGCGCAGTGGCAAAATGGCAAGCTGCCCTGGGATCACCATATTTTTATCCTGTTCAGACTCCTGCTCATTCATGGGAATGATGGGCATAAAGTCTGTATCCTCTTCCGATCTAAAAAACATGTTCTCTTTTATCATATATCTGGGTCAAATTGTCACAACGGGCCGAAGGCCCGTCTCTAATCTATTGCACATAGAACTAAACAATATTAATGCCAAGCTAGTAGAATCTTAGAAAACCGGTACAAACTGGCACAAAAAAAAATCCTCACGACTTTGTCGTGAGGACCTTCTTGCAAGAAGTATATGTTTAAAACAAATACGACTATTTACCATTAGTTGTATCACCAGCAGCAGCAGTTGTATCACCAGCAGCAGCAGTTGGAGTTTCAGAAACAGTAGCTTTTGTAGTAGTGTCACCACCAGTTGTTTCTTTGTTATCACCTGAGTTACATGCTACGAAAGCTACTACAGCTAAGATTGCGAATACTTTTTTCATTGTACTTGTTTTTTGAGTTATTAATTGTGCGCAAAGATAGGGGGCAAATTCAAATTGGCAAATTTTTTACCCTATATTTTATTTTTTTCTAAAGTATATGCGAATTGGCACCCCCTTAAAATTAAAGCTATTTCGGAGCTGATTTTCGAGGTAATTGCGGTACGGCGACTTAATATCTTCCGGATAATTGGTAAAAAAGGCAAAGGAAGGCACGGGCGTTGGCAACTGCGTTACATATTTAATTTTTACAGTATTCCCTCTCACCACCGGAGCATGATAGGCAGCCACCGCCTTTAACATCACTTCATTTAACTGAGAAGTAGGTATTCTGCGTCGCTTACTTTCAAACACTTCTAACCCACTTTCGATGGCCTTAAAGATCCTAGTTTTCTCTTTTGCCGAAATAAACAAGATCGGCACATCGGTAAATGGGGCTAATTTTTGCTTCAAATTTTTTTCGTAGTCACGTGCTGTATTCGTCTCTTTTTCAACGAGATCCCACTTATTTACAAGTACTACAACACCCTTTCCTTTGCGGGCGGCCAAACTAAAAATCGTAATATCTTGTCCGGTAACACCCTTGTCAGCGTCAATCACAATAAAGCAAACATCGGCTTCATCCATGGCCTTAACGGCTCTAATAATGGAGTAAAACTCGAGGTCATCCTTTTCTTTAGACTTTTTACGTATACCTGCCGTGTCAATTAAAATAAATTCTTTCTGGAATAAATTGTAATGGGTATGAATGGTATCACGCGTGGTACCCGCAATATCAGATACAATGGTTCGCTCCTCACCTACAAGCGCATTAAGTAATGACGACTTTCCTACGTTGGGCTGACCAATAATAGCAAACTTAGGGATGTCAGATCCTGAAATTTCAACCTCCGCATCATCCGGCTTTATTTCGGCACAAATGGCGTCCATCAAATCTCCGGTACCACTACCTGAGATACTGGAAACGAAGAAGTTATGTTCAAAGCCCATACCATAAAATTCAGTTGCCTCTAGCTCCCTGGTTCCATTATCTACTTTGTTTACCACGACATAAACTGGCTTGGTGGTGCGCCTTAACATATCTGCCATGGCGTCGTCTAAATCGGTAATACCCGTAGCAACGTCCACCATAAATATAATTGCATTGGCCTCTTCCATAGCAATCTTAACCTGCTTGCGAATTTCGGTTTCAAACATATCTGAAGAATCAGGCACAAAACCACCCGTATCTACTAGGTTAAAACTCTTGCCATTCCACTCCGTTACCCCGTACTGACGATCTCTGGTAACACCACTAATATCATCCACAATGGCTTTACGCTGCTCTAAGAGGCGGTTAAAAAACGTACTCTTACCTACGTTTGGCCTTCCAACAATTGCGACTGTATAGCTCATAATATAATTGTAAAATAGTTAAAATAAATATTCAAATGATGGCATCCAATTAATTGATAGTCAATTTATTGATACCCATATTCTTTTAATTGTTGATCGTTATCCCTCCACTTAGGACGTACTTTTACAAAGAGTTCTAAAAACACTTTTTGCCCTACAAACGCTTCAATATCTTGTCTGGCCTGAATACCAATTTCACGGATCATAGACCCCCGCTCCCCAATAATGATAGCCTTTTGGGTTTCGCGGTGCACGATAATGTCGGCCTGAATTTTAATGATATTCTCTTTCTCTTTAAACTCGTTAATAAGCACGGCGCTATGGTAAGGAATTTCGTCACCAAATAAATGGTAGATTTTTTCCCTGATTAGCTCAGCCACAAAAAACTTTGTGGGCATATCACTCAAATCATCCTCACTATAAAAAGGCACACCTTCGGGCAAAAATGCCAACACTTCGGCGAGCAGCTTTTGCAAATGCACTTTTTGAAGGGCCGATATCTTTACGAGTTTCTTACAATAAGACTTGGTGGCAAAAAACTCGGTTGCTTCTGCTATTTTGCCATTGGCAGCAGCGTCTATCTTGTTTAGCACCACAATGGCAGGCACTTTTAGCTTAAGGGCCTCAAAAATGGCGCTGGTTTCTTCAAAATTATCATTGGCGTCTACAATTAAAAGTGCCAAATCGGCGTCTTCTAGAGCTGTTTTAACCGCATGCATCATACGCTCATGGAGCTTATATCGTGGGTCAATAATACCTGGCGTATCAGAAAAAATAATCTGGTACTCCCCAGGGTTGTTTAAAAACGCCTTGATACGGTGTCTGGTGGTTTGTACTTTAGGAGACACAATAGCCATTTTTTCGCCTATAAGGGCGTTGAGCAAGGTACTCTTGCCAGCATTGGGCCTTCCAAAAATATTTACAAATCCAGCTTTCATGACTACTTGTTTATCGCACCTTAAAGGTAGCTACTAAAAGAAAAAGACCCCGATTTGAGGTCTTTTTTGTTGCGAGGGAAGGGATCGAACCTCCGACCTTCGGGTTATGAGCCCGACGAGCTACCGCTGCTCTACCTCGCGATGTTTGGAGGGCAAAGGTAGCGCTAGAAGGCTAGTTCACCAAATATATTTAATCGTTTTACAAAGGTTTAATAGATGAAGCGCCGCTTGATTTGGTATCAAACCTACTCACCGTTCCTTTGTACCTGATATCACTTGCTCCAGAAATGTTAGATTTTAATGACTGATTGATGGTGAGCTTAATACTAGATGCACCAGAAGCAACCACCGCACAATTATCTGTAAAAAGGTCTAGCGACTTAATTGAACAGGCACCAGAAATATTAAAATCTGTTTCTTTGGCAGTTCCGGATAAACTAATATTGGAGGCACCACTAGCTCCTACTTTTAAGCTATTAACTTTTACCGGCCCCTTAATATCACTAGCTCCAGAAATACTTACAAATAACCTATCAGATGTGATTGCGTCTACAAAAGAAACATTACAAGCCCCGGATACGGCCAACTTCTCTAAGTGCTTTACAGTAACATAGGCTTTTAATTTATTGTTTTTCCAAGACGCCCAACTCCAACCCTTAGCATCAAAAGTGATATAAAGTACACCACCAGATACATAGGTTTTAATACGTTTTGTTGCGGAAGCATCACTTGCGCTTACCCCCACCGCATCCTCTCCACCTTGCGATATATAAACATCAAAAGCACTAGAGACATTGATGGCTGTAAATCCAGATAGATTTCTATCCTCTGCATCACCATCAAAAACCATTTTTTTAGTCTTTTGCGCACAGGCGCTTGATAAAATGAGTAGCAAAAAAGCCACTATAACAGATTGTTTCTTAAACATCATATGTATTTTTTCGTAAAACGTAAGCGCCTCCATAAAGTTACAGTTGGCGGCAACAATTTTTACAATTAGTTTTGCGGCAACAATTCCTCGGGGTGCTTGTGGTTTACCATAGGCTGAGAAAATACCCGTAGAACCTGAACAGGGTAATGCCTGCGAAGGGAAGGTGTTCACTTTTTTAGTGCCTCCCATAGCTTTCTCCCTGTTCCCATTTATAAACTTTAAAACAAAAAAGATGAAAAAGTTTTTGGGAACAATGTTATTGGCTTTAACATGCCAACTGCTATTTAGCCAAACCCAACAAAAAGACAGCGTTCAACTTCCTCCATTAGAAGTTAGAGCCATTAGAGCTTCCGAAAGAGCTCCATTTGCCAAACAAAATTTGAGCAAGGCCGAGATCCAAAAAAACAATTTGGGTCCAGACCTTCCGTTCTTACTCAACCAAACTCCATCGGTTGTGGTGCAATCTGATGCAGGTAATGGAATTGGTTACACAGGTATCAGAATTAGAGGAACCGATGCAACCAGAATTAATGTAACCATTAATGGTATTGCATACAACGATGCAGAAAGTATGGGAACTTTTTTAGTGAACTTACCCGACTTTGCATCATCTGTTAGTAGTATACAAATTCAAAGAGGCGTGGGTAGTTCATCCAATGGTCCTAGTGCATTTGGTGCTAGTATCAATTTGAGCACACACGAACTAAATGAGAAAGCCTATATTAGTACCAGCAATAGTGCCGGCTCTTTTGGAACCTTAAAAAATACGATTCAATTTGGTAGCGGTCTCATCAATAAATATTTTACAGTTGATGCAAGACTTAGCAGTATCAAAAGCGATGGATATATTGACAGAGCATCTAGTGACTTACGCTCTTACTACGTAAGTGGTGCTTATATTAAAGGTAAAACAAGCCTTCGCTTCACTACTTTCTCTGGAAAAGAAAAAACATACCAAGCATGGTATGGCGTATCTGCGAGTGATTTAAAAAACAACAGAACTTTTAACCCAGCTGGTACCGAAAAATCGGGCGAACCATATAACAATCAAACAGATAATTACACACAAACGCACTATCAATTATTTTTTAACCATCAATTAGCAAAAAATTTAGACTTACAAGTCACTAATTATTATACCAAAGGTGCTGGTTATTATGAAGAATATAAAGCCGATCAAAGATTGTCTAGATATGGCATTCCTGCCATTAACGTAGGCACCATAGCGCACACTAGATCAGACCTTGTAAGAAGACGCTGGCTTGACAATGATTTTTACGGACAAAACCTATCCCTACAATACAAAAAAAATGATGAAGAAATTTCTGTGGGCGGCGGATGGAGTACCTACACTGGAAAACATTTTGGAGAAGTTATTTGGGTAGAAAAAGCAAATACGTTTTCACCAAAAAGATATTACGATTTGCCAGCTATAAAAAAAGAGGCCAATTTATATGCAAAATGGCAACATAGCTGGGCAACTAATTTTACTAGTTACATCGATCTTCAGTACAGAAATGTTTCACACCGAATGGATGGATTTCACAACAATCCAACACTCAACATCAATAGAAATTTTGGATTTTTTAATCCTAAAATTGGATACCAGTATAATAAAAATGGATGGGTACATTATGCGAGTTACGCCATTGGACACAAGGAACCTAACCGTGACGATTTTGAAGCAGGTGCTGCCGCACAACCTAATCCTGAAAGGTTACAAGACTTGGAAATTGGACTTGAAAAAAGAAATAAAAAAACCAACTGGAGCGCTAATTTTTACTACATGCACTACAAAGATCAACTCGTATTAACCGGTAAAATAAATGACGTAGGTGCTTATACCAGAATGAACGTACCTAATTCATACAGACTAGGTATAGAACTCATGCACACAACGATACTCACTAGTAAATTACAATTATCAAGCAACGTTACACTTAGCAGAAATAAAATAAAATCATTTACAGAGTTTATTGACAACTACGATACTGGTGGTCAAGACGCCATTACTAGAAACAATACCAACATTGCTTTTTCACCAAACTTTATTGCCGCTTCTTCCCTAGCCTACAAGCCTGTTAAACAGTGCACCATAGAACTACAAACGAAATGGGTAGGTAAACAATACCTAGACAATAGTTCACTGGACGAAAGATCATTAGAAGCATTTGCAAATCAAGATATCAGCGCAAGCTACGAGTTTGCAAAAAAAACTGGCCGTTCGTTTTTATTAACGGCTAGGGTTAACAATATTACCAACCAAAAATATGTTCCAAACGGATATAGTTACGCCTATGTGTATGGAGGTGAAACCATTACAGCAAATGGCTACTATCCAATGGCAACCATCAATTATTTAATTGGAGTTACAATAAAATTCTAGCATTTTTCTTTCCAAGCAAGCATGCCGCCTGTTACGTTTACCACGTCTGTAAAGCCCATGGTTTCTAGCAGTAAGCATGCTTGCCCACTTCTATTTCCACTTCTGCAATAGAAGTAAACTTTTTTATTTTTAAGGTCTTCTATTTCGTCAATTTGCATGCTTTGAATATGACCTAGCGGCAATAACAATCCACCAATATTAAATTCGGTATGCTCGTGTGGCTCACGCACATCCACTAAATTAATTTTTTCACCAGCGTCAAGTATTTCTTTAAGTGCTTCTACGGTAATTGTTTGCATATAGTAATGATTTAATTTTTAATGGATGGACTAGGAATTGAATCTTTAGGAGGCGGGGTCGTACTTAAATACAAATCAACCAACTGCCCTTGTCTAATTTTATTTGGAATTGGCATTCCAGTTAGCGAGTCCAATCTAGTAGACAAATAGCTAGGCGTTTGTCTATAGATAAAAGATGCAGCTGAATCTTTTATGGTTTCTAAAGATAAAACAGAGCCAATATTGATACCCTGTAATGATAGTTGGTTTAATGCTTCAGGATAAGTTAGCCCAACTAGGTTTGGCATATCTGTCTCTTCTCCACCCAACCCGGTTCCAATAACCAAATTTATGGTGGAACCAAGGGGTATTTTTACGCCCTGAGCAATAGATACACCATTATACAATTGATCCAAAACTGCATTTCGAGCAAAATCTGGCTTATATGTTATTGTGCCCAGTTTAAGTTGTAAACTTTGCAAATAAAGCTCAGCACTTTTTAAGGAAAATCCGACAAGCGATGGCATTTCTACTTTCGGAGGCACCATTCGGTTAATAGTCAAATAAATGGTTCTGCCTGCTTTAACAATTTCATCCGCTTCTGGAGTTTGTCTGATAACAGCAAGTTTGGCAATACTGTCAACATAAATTGAATCAAGTATTACCACTTCAAATCCTTCCTTTTCTAATTGCTGCTGAGCGGCAATATAACTTTGGCCTACTACCGAAGAAACTTTAGCTGTTTTTCCATAACCTGTAATCCAACCAAGTGATAAAAAAAATAAAATGAATAAAATAAAGAGAAACCCTATTCCAATTAGAATGTTTTGCCAAAGCGGCTTTTGTACTATTTTTTGTACTAGGTTTTTCATATACTATTTAATTAAGCGAAGCTTCTATTATTGAAGTATAAAAATCTTGTAAACTAAGACCCATTGCTTTTACTTGTTGTGGAATAACACTAGCCGCAGATTGTCCGGGCACTGTATTTACCTCTAACATATAAGGCAAGCCCTTTTGTTCATTGTAAATAAAATCGACACGCACCACACCCCTGCAATTTAAAACTTCATACACACGTTTTGCAGCAGCCTCTAATTGTTCTTGCATAATAGCATTAATCTTAGCAGGTGTTGTTTCAACACTCTTACCCTGATATTTGGCTTCAAAATCAAAAAATTCGTTGGATGTTTCAATTTCAGTAATCGGTAAAACTTGCAAAGCTCCCTTGGTTTTAAAAACACCAATAGTAAATTCTCTACCACTAATAAATTCTTCTACGAGTACCTGTGTATCTTCTTTAAAAGCCTTTTCTAGTGCAGGCGTCAGTGCATCAGCAGTAGTAACCTTACTCATACCAATACTACTTCCACCGTTATTTGGTTTTACAAAAACAGGTAGTTGTAATTTGGCTAATATATTTTCTGGCGAAACCGGTGTATGCTTAAATAAATGCATGGAGTTAGCCACTGATATGCCACCAAATGCTGCCACTGCAACGGTATAACGTTTGTTAAAAGTTAGTGCAGAGGTAGCCGCATCACAACTGGTATAAGGGAGGCCTAACATATCAAAGTAGCCTTGTAATTTTCCATCTTCACCGGGCGTTCCATGAATACATAAAAGCACCACATCAAAATTAATTTTTTTGCCACCATCCGTAATAGAAAAATCATCTCTATTTACTTTTTGAGGCGCGCTATTTTCTGGCGTATACCACCACCCTGACGGGTTGATATCTATTTGGTAGACCTCAAATTTATTTCGGTCTAAATTACTATTTACGGTTACAGCACTCTTATAACTAATTTGCGCTTCCCCACTTAATCCACCGGTAACAAGTGCTACTTTTTTTTTCATAAACCCTTTTGTGTTGAAAGAAAATTAGAGGTGTAGCTTATCTTTTTTAGCAAGCAATTCTTCTACGGTTTCTTTGTATAACTCATCTGGTACACAACAATCTACAGGACATACCGCAGCACATTGTGGTTCTTCATGGAAACCTTGACACTCGGTACATTTATTTGGCGTAATATAGTAGGTATCTACACTGATAGGAGCAAGTCTTGTATCTGTAGCAACGTCAGATCCATCCATTAATGTAAAACTGCCTTTTACAGAAGTTCCATCGGCGATTGCCCACTCTACCCCACCTTCGTAAATTGCGTTATTTGGACACTCGGGTTCACATGCCCCGCAGTTGATACATTCGTCTGTAATTTTAATAGCCATATTAAATGGTTTTGTTTGGGTTACTGAATTTACATTTGCAGTATCAAAAATACGGCCGACAAATGATTTTACAAGAACGAATTCAAATACTTAACAAATTAAGTGCCTATATGGCCGGAAATGAGCCAGCATGGGCCGCAGCGAAGGAAAGAGCAGCCCGTGAGAACCCCTGGTTTGCCCCCGAATTCATAGAAAAAGCCGTGAATTCGATTATCGATAGCTTTTTGGACCCGCAACTATTATCAAATTGGGCTGCAAAATATGGGGTTCCGGCCCAGCAAAACCAGCCTAAAAAAGTGGGTTTGGTAATGGCCGGCAATATCCCATTAGTAGGTTTTCACGATTTTTTATCGGTGTTTATTTCGGGACATACCGCTGTAATAAAGCCCTCTTCTAAGGATGAAATTTTAATCAAACATATTGTTTCGGAACTTATAAAATTGGACCCACGAGTTTCAGCAATGGTATTTTTTGCACCTCAACTTGCTGGACTCGACGCATATATTGCAACAGGAAGTAATAATAGTAGCCGGTATTTTGATTATTACTTTGGAAAATTTCCAAATATTATTAGACGTAATAGAACATCGGTGGCAGTTATTGATGGTACAGAAACCGCCGCAGAGCTTGACTTATTAGCAGATGACATGCAAACTTATTTTGGACTTGGCTGCCGAAATGTTACACAGTTATATGTACCAGAAAATTATGATTTTATTCCGCTTTTATCTGTCCTAAAAAAATATGAATACTACCTTGATTTTCATAAGTACAAACACAATTATGACTACCATTTGGCGCTATTAATTATGGGGAATAAATATTATATGAATAATGACTCGCTTGTTTTTACAGAAAATGAAAGCCCATTTTCACCGGTTAGTCAGGTACATTATCAGTATTACAACAAAACTGACACGTTGGGTCATTTAGCTCAAAACGCTGATATACAATGTATTGTGGGTCATCATTATATACCTTTTGGGAAGGCACAATCCCCTTCTTTAACAGACTATGCTGATGGCACAGACACCATGGCATTTTTGGGTACCTTGTAAAACCTTGGCGTAAAAAATTTGTTAAATAAGACAGACGGCATACAGACAAATTTGCAGCTTTGTTTATTTGTAACGCAAAGGCATGTATTTTGTAGAACCTTTTAAAAATGTTAAGATGAATATTAATTTCAAAACAGTGGCCACAATGGTAGCCATAAGCGCCACAACTGCGATTGTAAGTGTTTGGGGAATAAGTAAATTTAATGCATACCAACAAGCAGGCTTTCAGGACCCGGGCAAATTACCTTTCAACTATGCTGGATTTAAAAACAATAACACAGCAGGTGTTGCTGTAGATTTTACCCCAGCCGCTACAACTGCGGTTCCAGCCGTAGTACATATCAAAACAAAAACTAAAGAAAAACAAATTAGTGGCGGTTCACGTCAAAGAAATCCATTTTCTGATTTCTTTGGCGAAGACTTTGGCGATGTTTTTGGTGGTGGTCCTCGCATAATGCCCGAACAGCGCGCAAGCGGTAGCGGTGTTATTATTACAGAGGACGGATACATTGTAACCAACAACCACGTGATTGATGGTTCCGATGAAATAAACGTAACGCTCGGTAATAAAAAATCTTATAAGGCTACCCTAATTGGCGCAGACCCTAGTACCGATATTGCTGTCATAAAAATTGAAGCAAAGGGACTACCTTATTTAATTTATGGTAATAGTGATGAAGCTAAATTAGGTCAGTGGGTTTTAGCAGTTGGCTATCCATTAAGTTTAGACGCTACTGTAACAGCTGGTATTATTAGTGCTAAATCAAGATCTATCGATATCAATAGAAAACAAAGCGATAGGCCTGTAGAAGCCTTTATTCAAACAGACGCTGCTGTTAACCCCGGCAATAGTGGTGGAGCGCTCGTAAATACTAATGGTGAACTTATTGGCATTAACTCTGCAATAGCATCTCCTACTGGTTCATATGCAGGATACTCGTATGCAATTCCTGTTAACATTGTAAAAAAAGTGGTGACCGATATTGTGAAATTTGGAACTGTTCAACGTGCATATATCGGTATCAACTTTTTACCTGAAAATCTTTCAGACGAACAAAAAATTGCGTACGAAAAAGAGTTTGGCATTAGCATAAAAGAAGGCGAAGGTGTTTTTGTAACAGATGTTCCAGCAAACGGCGCTGCAGCCATTGCAGGAATTAAAAAATATGATATTATCACAAAAATTGATGGCGTAAACATCACTTCTGGCCCAGAACTACAAGAACAAGTAGCCAAACATAAACCAGGAGATAAAGTGGCCATTACTTACAAGAGAGCTGGAAAAGAAAATACCGTAACACTTACTTTAAAAAACAAAGTTGGTAATACCGATATCGTAAAAAATACTTCTATCCTTGAAAAATTAGGTGGCACATTTGAAAATTTAGATAAAAAAGTAGCAGCAGCCAATGAAGTTGAAGGTGGTGTTGTTGTTAAAAAAGTTGGCGATGGATTACTTAAAAAAAGTAGAATGCAGGATGGTTTTGTAATTATCAGCGTAAACGGTACTGAAGTAAATAGCCTAGAAGAACTAAAAGAAATATTAGCTAAAATAAAGTCTGGGGTTATAAGACTTGAAGGATTTTATCCTGGATTTGAAGGAAGCTATACCTACCCGCTAAACCTTAGTGAGGAATAAGCTGGTACACCAGATACTCACCGGCCTGAAGTTCAAATTTTTCTTTCCCAGAAAATGAAAATAAAAGGCCCGAAAATATTTGTTTGAAAGTACCACATAGCAAGGGATTGCGAATTTCAAAGGCCAACCGGTTATGGTCCGAAATATTGAGAAGCACCAAAACAACATCGTTTTGGTGCTTTTTTATAAAGGCTATAATGCTATTAGGATAAGGTGTTTGAAGCATTTGATTTTGCCCAAATACAACGGCTTCGTTTTGTGAACGAAGACTAAAAAGAGCCTTATAAAATGCATGTAATATTGGTTGTTTTGTTTGCAGTGACCAATCCAGTTCATCTTTTTCAAAAAATGACAAACGCTTATGGTTGGGAATTTCCTGGCCACTATATACAAGTGGCAAGCCACCCCAAGTTGATGTAAAAACAGCCCATGCTTTAGCTGTTACGCCATATTTTTCATACTCTGTTCCGTTCCAACTATTTTCGTCGTGGTTGGAAGTAAAAAATAACTTTTGGGTATTTGATCCTTCGCTTTCATAGAGTTCAAGTTGTTCCAATACCGGATTTAAATTTGGCTCATGCCTATTAAGGGATCCACTTGCATGCATAAACGCCCATGCATAGGTGGTATCAAATGCTTCAAAATAACGCGTGTCTTCGCACTCTGCTAACCAATACAGGGGCTTAACTGCATCAAGTGCTTGCCTTGCCTCTATCCAAAAATCAAGCGGCACCAAATGCGCCATATCACATCTAAAACCATCGATAGCTGCCGTATCTACCCAGTACCGCATCGCATCAATCATAGCGGCCCGCATATCCTGATTATCATAGTTTAAATCGATAACATCTTTCCATCCATTTCTTTCTGTAAAATTTTGTTGATCGTCTAGTATGTAAAAGTTTGGATTTGATCTAGTCCAAACATGATCCTGACCGGTATGATTAGCCACCCAATCAATAATTACTTTCATACCAAGTTCATGCGCCGCATGCACAACTGCTATAAAATCTTGTTCAGTTCCAAACTCACTATTAATAGAAGTGTAATCACTGCAGGCATAATAACTGCCTAAAGTACCTAGCCTCCCTTTCAAACTTATGGTTGTAATTGGCATAAACCATAAAATAGTAACGCCCATATCTGCCAGTCTTGGAAGATGCGCTGCAAATGAAACGAGGGTTCCCTCTTTGGTGTACTGCCTCACATTTACCTCGTAAATATTTGCTCGGAGTGCCCAAGAAACAGTGTTAAATGACATCCGGTCTAAATTTAGAAATCAAAACTGCTAAAAGAAATACAAACACAGCACCAATTACATTAAGCCATAAAAATCCAATACCAACAATATTGTATTTATCCAAACAAAAACATACAATAACAAATAACTCGCCTACAATAGCGGCCCAAAATACAGCCGTACCACCCACTTTTTTTGCATAAAATGCCACTAAAAAAATACCTAAAATAACGCCATAAAATAAAGAGCCGAGCACGTTAACTGCTTCAATCAAGCTCCCCATACCTGTCGCAAATTGTGCCGTTAAAATACAAAAAACTCCCCAAGCCAAGGTATACCATTTAGACGTTTTATAATCTGTGGCAGATTGGGCAAGCGTTGTTCCATCAATTGATTTTGAACGGAACCGCAAATGAAAATCTATAACAGTGCAAGAGGCGAGCGCATTGAGCGCAGCTGCAATAGACCCCCATGCTGCTAAAAAAATTACAGCTATTAATAACCCCACGAGCCCTACGGGCAAATAGTCTACTACAAAACGTAAAAAAATATAGTTGGTATCATTAACATCTGCACCTGGCAAAGCAGTTGCAATTACATTTTTATATTTTTTTTGTAATGCCGTTAATGAAGCAGCGCCTTGTTGAATTTTATTTTCTAACGCAGTATCTGCGTTTTTAGTTTGTAAAAGTGCTGTATTGAGTTCTAATTGCGTAGCCTGCGCAGTTTTAAACTGATCTTGAATCACAGCCAATGAATCTTTGTATGGTGTAGACCAAGCTTTGGTTTCAACGGTTCTATTAAAAAATATAGGAGACTCTTTAAATTGATAAAATGTAAATAATAAAACACCTAGTAATAATATTAAAAACTGCATAGGTATTTTTACAACACCATTTAACAATAGCCCTAATTTACTTTCTTTGTCATTTTTTGCAGTGATATACCTACCTACTTGCGACTGGTCGGTACCAAAATAAGAGAGTGCTAAAAAAAAGCCACCTATAGTTCCACTAATAATATTATAGCGGTCTTTAAAATCAAATCCACTACCCGTATTGCCTGTTGTAATTACATTTAATTTGCCGGATACCTCACCTACTTTTAATGCATCAGAAAATCCGAGACCATCTGGAAGCAAATGCACCAAATAATACCCTGACACCACCATCCCAATAAATATGATCACAAATTGCAACTGCTGGGTATAAGCAACAGCCTTGGACCCACCACTCACTGTGTATAAAGTAAGCATACCGCCCATCGCAATATTGGTCCAATAAATATCCCATCCAAGTAGTGACGACAAAATAATAGAAGGCGCATAAATACTAATACCAGTAGATAAACCGCGTGATAATAAAAATAAAAAAGAAGTAAAGGTTCTGGTTTTTAAATCAAAGCGCTGCTCTAAAAATTCGTAGGCAGTAAATATTTTTAACTTACTAAACACCGGCACAAACCACACCACAATAACGATCATAGCAAGCGGTAGGCCAAAATAATATTGCACAAAACGCATACCATCAGTGTATGCCTGACCGGGTGCCGATAAAAAAGTAATAGCACTGGCTTGTGTTCCCATAATTCCCAGTAGTACCAAATACCATGGCATAGAACGGTTACTTAAAAAATAACCTTCCAAATTTTTTGTAGCATTACTTTTATACAAACCATATGAAATAATAAGTACAAACGTAACCACCAAAACAACCCAATCAATCAATGACATACAATTATCGTTTTGGTAATGCAATTAGATTCGCTAATAATTTATACGCGCCTGAAACACCGGCTGGAAGTTGTCTAAAAAGTGCAAGGCTCACATAAGCAAAATTACCTTTGCCATATGAACAGGTAATTAATGAGCCATTAGAAGATTTTTCATTTTTGTCATGCATCGATAGTGGTGCCGCATAACGAGCATCTATTGCAGTAGCCTGGTAAGTACTTCGCTCCTGAATCCAACCTTCAAAATCACTGGCTGTTATTACATTAGGCGTTTGTAAAACAGGATGCGACGGAATCTCGAAAACCACTTCTGCATTTTCTTCGGTGACCCTTGACCCGCCACTAATTGTAAATGAATAGGGTCCTATTGTGGGTGCTAATCCATTTGTTCCCGTACGGTTGTATTGTACAATTAAATTACCACCTTGCTCGACATATTTAAGTAACACTTGATAGCCCTCATTTAAAAATCCATTGACATTATAAGCCCTTACCCCTGTAACAACTGCGTCAAATCCGGCTAAATATTCGGCAGTACAATTAGCAGCTGTAATTTTTTCTACGCGGTAGCCGAGTTGCACAAGCGCTTCTTCTGTAAAATCACCAGAACCCGGAATATACCCTATTCTAGTGCCTTTTACACGAATTGGTACGTCCACTAATTTAACAAGATCTTGGGTTAAATAATGCGTATTAGGTATATGATCGTAAGATATTTTTTGAACACGTTCACCATACGTTTGCGTTCCCGTATTATTGGTAATGGCAACAGAGGCATGAAGTGATGCTATAGGTTTAGCTTGACTATAAAATGCTTCAAGTGGCACTTCAATGGTGTTTATTTTTGAATTTTTAAAAACCGAATCAACAGTTTTTTGATACAATTGCTTGCTAAGCCTTTGATCGAGTATATTGTATGCAACACTTGCTTCTCCCCTTTTTACTTGATTTGAGAATAAAGTAAGCTGCAGCGGTGATGCTTGACGCCTCTTTCCTTTTTCTGAAACTACATTTGTTAAAACCACAGTAGGCTTCACAACGAGTTCATAAGGCGGAATAAGAATAAATGGCTGCACACATTCACCTTTAACAAGGTCTACATATTTATACTGCACAGGCCTGGTCATTGTAAAAACAACACCTTCAATCCTACAATTAAACTGAACAGATAAAGTTGGTTCATTCCATGCTTTTCCAAGCACTTGGTAATTTGAAACTTCAAACATACCATCGGTTTTTTTAGGATCTTGTAACCAGTAGGGTTGAAATTGATTTTTTGTAATTACCGGGATTAAGCTTACCGAGAAATTGTAATTTTTATTTTGAACCAATTGTTGTCCAACCTGCTTGTTAAATGATTGATTGGTTACAACAATATTTTCTAAAGTAACACTAGCAGTAGATCTCTTATTAATAGCACAAGTAAAACTAACCGTATCACCTTGAACGGCTTTTTCAGAAACCGTAAATGCTTCCAAAGATAATCCTGCTGCAGCTTCAATAATTTGTTGCACAGCTTGTAACTTATAAGACTTCCACACCGATTCTGGAAGTGCCTTAATTTGTTTATAAATGCCAACCAGAGAAGGTAGTGATAGTGCCGGCTGCAAGGGATTGTATGCGGCAATGGTAGCATCAATAGAGGCTGAAATACCGCTTGCATTTTGCCCAAGCCTTGTCCAATCGAGCGTTACACCATCTAATAAACTTTGCGTGGGCGCATCCCCTAAAATAGTGGTAAAATATTCAAGTATTTCTCCCTTTCGGCGGGGTCTTCCTTCGCCCTGGCTTTTATGCATACTGCGCGCCTCACCGCCAATTTCTCCATAACTTTTTCCTTCAAGCGCATTATAAACGCCTACATCTATTTTAAATTGATCGTTACTTGTTGTGTTGGCACCACCAAAATTAAACGTATTCCAAAGTAGCCTTTTTACCTGCCAAATTGTAACACCGTTTGTAAGTTGCTCCGGAAATTGACTGGGGTCTGCTGCTGCTATAAATGCTTCTCTCGCAATTTGTGCAGAAGCACTGTGATGACCATGACCTGCGCGCGCGTCCGGAGGAAAGCGCGCAATAATTACATCTGGCTTGTAATTACGAATTACCCAAACGGCGTCTGCTAAAACTTTTTTACGGTCCCATACCTGAAGCGCCTCATCCATACTTTTACTAAAACCAAATTCGTATGCACTTGTAAAATATTGTTCGGCTCCATCTATTTCTCTTGCCGCCAATAATTCTTTGGTACGTATCATGCCAAGTTCTATTCCTTGCTCTGGACCTATCAAATTTTGACCACCATCGCCTCTTGTTAAACTTAAATAAGCTGTTCGATACATTTTTTCTTTGGCCAAATAAGGTAAAAAACTATTGTTTTCGTCATCGGGGTGAGCTGCTATATACAACACAGAACCTAATACTTGTAACTTTCTTAAAGACTGCAAAATGGAAGCACTAGACATGACACCACCATTATTTTGACTTACTTGCTGAGCAATTAAATGACCACTAAAAAACTGTAAGCCCATAGTTAAAAGCAGGGCAAAAAAGTAACATTTTTTCATAGCTGTTAAAACACCTTGATGAGTGGTTATTTAAATCATATATAGTTTGTTAAACAATGCGTGAATGTAACAAAAAATGGCTCAGATTTACCCAAAAATTGAGTAATTTTCAACCATGAAATCAACAATCTTTGCAGTCCTCTTATTTTGGGTCTATGGCAGCGCTTATGGACAACATGAAAATACTATTGTTGGCCCAACAAAAGCTGTAAATCCATATCAGTATAGTGTTGTAAAATCAGGCACTTTTAATAAAGCAAGTGTTTCAAGCGCACACCCGCTTGCGAGTATGGTAGGTGCCGAAATTATGAAGCAAGGTGGTAATGCATTTGATGCAACCATTGCTACGCAATTTGCTCTTGCTGTAGTTTACCCAGGTGCAGGTAATATTGGCGGTGGTGGTTTTACACTTGCTAGAAAAAAAGATGGAACCCTAATTGGAATCGATTACAGAGAAGCAGCACCTGCAAAAGCCAACCGAGATATGTATTTAGACGCAGCTGGTAATGCACAAGATGCCCTATCTCAAAATGGTCATTTGGCATCTGGCGTTCCGGGTACAGTGGCAGGTATTTTTGCAACTTACCCGTATGCAAAACTTCCGTTTGCAATGCTCATTCAACCTGCCATCGATTTAGCCCGCAATGGTTTTGTTATTACAGAAAAAGAGGCATCAAGTTTAAACGGAACAAAAAAAGATTTTATCCAATATTCAACAAAGCCTTCTGCATTTATTAAAGAAACAAAATGGAAAGTTGGAGACACCCTTATTCAATTAGCGCTTGCGGGTACCCTTACAAGAATTCAAAAAGAAGGTGCCAAAGGATTTTACGAAGGAGAAACCGCAGCACTTATTGTTGAAGAAATGAAAAGAGGCGGTGGTATCATATCACTAGAAGATTTAAAAAAATACGAAGCAAAATCTAGAACACCGATTGTATTTAATTACCGAGGTTACGATGTCATTAGTTTTGCACCCCCAAGTAGTGGCGGTATTTTAATTGGTCAGATGCTAAAAATGATGGAACCCTTTAATGTTCAAAAAATGGGTTTTCAAACACCAACATCGGTGCAACTCATGATTGAAGTAGAGCGTCGCGCATACGCAGATAGAGCGGCACATATTGGTGATCCTGATTTTTATAAAGTGCCTCAAAAAACATTACTAAGTAGCGCCTATATCAAAAATAGAATGCTTGATTATAAGCCAGGCGTTGCAGGTTCAAGCGAAAAAATTGGATCAGGCGTTGCACCAACCTCCGAAGAAACAACACACTTTAGTGTGGTAGATCCAGAAGGCAATATGGTTGCAGTAACTACAACACTCAATGGCGGCTATGGCAACAGAACAGTAGTAGGCGACGCTGGTTTTATTTTAAACAATGAAATGGACGACTTTAGTGCTAAGCCTGGAAGCCCCAATATGTATGGCGCTATTGGTGGTGAAGCCAACTCAATAGCACCCTATAAACGAATGCTTAGCTCTATGACACCAACACTTTTAATTAAAAATAAAAAGCCATTTTTAACAGTTGGCACACCTGGGGGTACGACCATACCAACCTCGGTATTTCAGACCATTGTTAATATCGTTGATTTTAATATGAGCTTAGAAGATGCAATTAACAGTCCAAAATTTCATCATCAGTGGCTCCCTGATGAGGTAAGCATTGAAAAAACATTTAATCAAAATACCAAAACTGAACTTGAAAAAATGGGCTATCGGATAAAAAGCAGGGGCAGTATTGGAAGAACAGAAGGTATCCTTATTGGACCTACAGGAAAAAGAATTACAGTTGCCGACAATAGAGGTGATGACGCTGTAGCAGGATTCTAATCATTGATATCTGAATATTTAAGACACTGAAAAGAAAATTAAAAATAACGAGAAATGTTTTACTCGCGATTATTGCGGGTATCTTTTTGATGCTCCTACTGTTAAACACAAGTCCGGTTCAAAATTATATCGCACAAAAAATAACCGCTTCTATTTCTAAAAAAATTGGTGCAGAAGTTAGCCTCAAAAGAGTTTCTATTTCTCCATTTAATAAATTAAATATAGAAGGTGTTTTAATACGTGATCAAAACAAAGACACCCTCCTATTTGCCAACCTGTGTAAAATAAGAATTACAGATTGGTTCTTCTTGAAGGAAAATGCTACTCTAAGCTACATTGGAATAGAAGATGCGGTAATCAAAACAAATAGAAAAACAAAAAAATGGAATTACGATTTTATTACAACCTATTTAAATAGTAATGACACCACTAATAAAAGTAGTGGCACCCAATACGATATCAAAAAAATTGACTTAAAATCGGTACGATTCGAACAAAACGACCAATGGGCAGGAAGTTATATGAAAGCAGGCGTTGTAAGCCTAGTAGCCGATTGCAAAAAAATAAATTTTACTACAGGGTTTATGAAACTTGGGAACATCAGTTTGGATCAACCTACTTTTGTAATGAGAGTAATTCCTGCTCTAAAACCTAGTAATATCAAAGAAGCAAATGAGATTGCTTCAAAAACATATCCACTTAATATCAACGCAGATGAAATTACTATCAACAAAGGAGCCTTTGCAATCGATAGTGATTTTGATAAACCTTATTCAAACTTTGATGGCACGCATTTAAATTTTTTTGGGATCAATGCTTCTATAAAAAATATGTTTATTTCAGAAAAAGAAATAAAAGCACTCATTGCACTTTCAGCCAAGGAAAGATCAGGTCTTGTCGTAAAAAAGTTAAATACTTCATTTAAGTTTAATCCAAGCATTATGGAGTTTGCCAATCTAGACCTTCAAACCAACAGGTCAAGCATTGGCAATTACTATGCTATGAAGTTTACAAACTTTAATGAAGATTTTAGCAAATACATCTCGAATGTTGAAATGGTAGCCAATATCAAAGAATCTACTATTCACACAGACGATATTTCGTTTTTTGCCCCGGCTATGTCTATGTTTAAAACAAAGGCTGTATTTTCTGGTAATTACAAAGGTACTGTTGAAAATTTCACAGTCAACCAACTTCAATTAAGAACCGGAAATAACAGCATTTTAACGGGCACATTTTCTATGAAGGGTTTACCAGCAATAGAAACCACACAAATTACTTTACAACAAGGTTTTGCGCAAAGTAACTACAAAGACCTATCACAGTTTATTCCTACTATTCAAAATATTAAGAGCCCAAGTTTTGCTTCTTTAGGAACCATTTTATACAAAGGAGATTTTAAGGGTACTGCCTTTGATTTTGTTACCAAAGGTGTATTTAGTACGGCACTTGGGGGTATTAACACTGATATTAATTTAAAACTTCCCCAAAAAGGTGAAGCCAGTTATAAAGGAAATCTAGAAACTGTTGCATTTAATTTGGGTAAATTCACTAATAATGACGATTTAGGTGCCATAGATTTTAAAGGTAGCATTGAAGGGTCAAGTTTTAATATTGAAAAATTAAAAACGAGTATAAGTGGAGATATAAGAGCTATTGAATACAAGAACTACAATTTTAAAAGTATTGTAACAAACGGTACTTTTCAGAAAAAATATTTTAGTGGGGATGTCATCATTAATGATCCTAACTTAAACTTTACGAGTTCTGTCGAAATTAATTTCAACCAAAACACTCCTACATTTAATATTGTAGGGGATCTTGCCTATTCAAATCTAAAAGCTCTTAAACTATATCCAAATTTCATCGAAGTTACAGGACTACTTGATGCTAATTTTACAGGCAGTAATTTAGATAACTTTATAGGAAACGCTAAGTTTTTGAACGCCAATATCAATGACTCAACTACCAAATTAAATTTTGATTCACTGGCGCTACAATCATCAATGGTTGGAAAGGATAAATTAATTACGGTAAAAAGTAATGATTTTAATGCAAGCATTAATGGGCAATTTAATGTTGCCGACTTACCAAAAAGTATACAATCTTTTTTACACCACTACTACCCTAATTATATTGAGGCTCCGGGCAAACTCAGCGCAGACCAAAACTTTACCATTAAAGCAAATGCAAATTATATAGACCCTTATATAAGTTTGTATAATAAAAACTGGAGTGGTTTTAACGACCTTTCATTTGAAGGAAAAATAAATACTAAGACTTATCAATTAAGTGCTACGGCAAATATCCCTTACGGGAAAATCTATGACTATGCTATTACGGGTGCCAGCATTCAAGCAAAGGGCGACAAAAATAACCTTACCCTATTAACTAATATTGATAATCTTGGAATTGGAGATAGTATTCGTTTTCCAAACTCTACTATTTTCATAGATTCAAAAAACGACAAATCAATTGTTCAAGTTAAAACAAGGGCATCTAGCAATTTAAATGACGCCAATTTAGAAGCAGAAGTATATACCTTACAAGATGGCGTTCGAATCGCGTGGAAGCCCTCTAATTTTACCCTGAATAATAAAAAATGGACCCTCGAAAAAGAAGGGGAATTGGTACTTCGCAAAAATTTTGTTCAAGCCAGCAATGTGAAATTTATACAAGGTACACAAGAAGTATTAATTCAAACAGAGGAGGAAGACGGAGGAAATACAAACCAATTAAACATCAAGGTCAATAACCTTGTAATTGGCGATATCACAAATTTGACGATTAAACAACCACGTTTTGAAGGCATTGCCAATGGGAATATTTCCTTAAAAAACATTTTTTCTGATTTAAAAGCAGATGCAATAATTAATACCAGTCAACTTAGGGTAGATAATGACTCGGTAGGACTTGTTAATATTAATGCAGGTTATGATGCAAAAACCGGCAATCTTCCTTTTGTAGTGGTATCTGATAATAAAGATTATAAAATACGTGCCAATGGCTTTTATAACTTATCAGATAGTAGCCAACAACCCCTCTATACCAATATTCAATTAAACGATACCCGCATCAATTTTGTAGAACAGTTTTTGACTGGCATTTTTTGTGATGTAGACGGAAGGGCTACCGGACAGTTAAGCATACAAGGTAACCCATCAAGTCCAATACTTTTAGGTGATGTATTAGTACAAAATGCAACTCTAAAAGTTGACTACACACAAGTTGATTATACCATTGACAGCTTACGTATTCAATTTTTAGAGGACGGAATTGACTTTGGAAAATTCACCGTAAAAGATAAATACAATAACAAAGCAAATGGTTCAGGTAAACTGTATGAAAAGCAGTTTAAAAACATGGCTTTTGATTTTGACGTTAATACCAATAACTTGCTACTCATTGATACCAAGGCCAAAGACAATTCAGTATTCTATGGTAAAGCAATTGGCAAGGCTAACTTTAGCTTTAAGGGACCTGCTTCAAATGCAAAAATTACACTTGTAGCAGAATCTACAGATAGTTCACACATCGTTTTACCAAATGCTGTATCTAAGGAATCGGCCTCTGCAGATTTTATTACCTACAAAAAGTACGGTACCGAAATTCAATCAGAAAATAAAACCTCCGATTTTAATTTACTCGTAGACCTAGATCTAACTGCAAATAACAAAGCTGAAATTGATGTTGTTTTAGACGACGTATCTGGCGATATTATTAAAGCAAATGGAAGTGGTAGACTAAAAATAAGATCTGGAACCGCGGAGCCACTTACCATTCGAGGTCGCTATAATATCGAAAAAGGAAATTATGATTTTAGTTTTCAGTCAATCATCAAAAAGCCTTTTGAACTAATTCCTAATAAAGGAAATTATATCGAATGGACAGGCGACCCCAACAAAGCAAATATTAAAATTGACGCACAGTATACCGCAGAGCAAGTAGCCTTATATGATTTAGTAGGTAATTTAAATATGAGTGGCGCTGTTAAAGGATACCGTGGGCCAGTATACGTAGTTGCACAGTTAAGGGATAAACTAACAAAGCCAACCATTAATTTTGCATTAGATTTTCCGCAAGGCAGCCCTATTAAAACAGACAATGAACTGGTGCAATATTTAGCCAGACTTGAGCAAGATGACAATGAAATTCTGAAACAGGTTTCATTTTTAATTGTATTTAACTCCTTCGCTCCTCCTACTATTGGAAATGGAGGCAATGGTAATGCCAATGCTATGTTCGCTACTATTGGCGTAAATACCCTTTCGCAAATTTTAACCAAAGAGATCAATAAGATGTTCTCTAATATGCTTTACAAGCTTACCGGTGACAAGAGTTTAAGATTTGATGTAGGAACCTCATTATACAGCAATGCCGATCTTTTAGGGGCCGCCTCTGGTATTAATACAAATGCATCAAATACGGGCATCAATAGATCGCGTGTAAATTTTAAAATAGGTAAAAGCTTTTTTGAAGATAAAATTGTAGTGACCTTTGGTGGCGACTTAGATTTTAATTTAAGTAATTCGTCAAGTGTGAAAAATGGTAACTTACAATGGCTCCCCGATTTAAATATAGAATTCATTCTTACCCAGGATCGTAAATTAAGGGCTATTTTATTTAATAAAAACAGCTTAGACATTAGCGGATCAAGTTTTGGTAGACGCAACCGTTTTGGTGCCAGTATTTCTTACAGAAGAGATTTTGAAAAGCTATTCTAAGGCATTTGATTGAAAGCAGTTACTGGCAATTTGATGCAGTTACGCAAGCGGTAAACTGCAAAATGCCTAACCACCACCCCACTTCTTTTTTGATCAATCACAACGGGCGTATCAATGGTTTTAAAATATTGAGCATACGCTTCTGCAACATCAAATGGAACATTAGAAGGCACTATACAATAGGCATCGGCACCAAGTGTTAATACAGGACGCTGTTTGTTTAACCAAGCAAACTTATGAATGTCTTGAAGCGGTCCGACACCAATGAGTGGAAGTCCGGTTGTGCGCGAGGTATAAAACTCCAAATGACCTGCCGGAAACCATTTGCCAACAATTATAGAAGGCAATTTGCCCATACGATTACTAGATTGATCCTGAGCTGCGATGGTTTTAAAAGAGGTACTAAAATCCTTCCATCCACTTAAATCGAGTGTAGGACAGTATTCCCCTAAATTATTTTGTTGCTGGCTACCAAAATTTCCTGGATATTTTTGCACAATAATTACGAGTGCTAGTAAAATCGTAAACACAAATCCCAGCGAAGTTCTTAACAAATAAATAGGCCAACTCACTTTTTTTTGACCGATATAAATACCAGCAAGTATCATTAATGGAATAAATGCAGGACCCGACCAATGCGGCAGTGTGGGATTAAATAATGCGACCGTCCAAAAAATTAAAATAAGTGGAATACTCATCCATAGTAACCAGCTTCCACTATTTTTTTGTTGAAATGTTATTTTTTTAAACCCTATAACAGCTGCTATTATTAAAATGTACACCAGTGGATTCTGGTATAAAAACTCTCCTATGATTTCAGTGGTAAAACTAGTGGTATCAATGCCTGTATGTGTTACACGTTCCGAATGAAAACGGTAGGTAATAAAATCATACACTAAATTCCAGTATACAATAGGTACAATACAAACTAGGGTTATGCTTGCAGCGAGTATAAATGATACACTAAAAACTTGTTTAGGCTTTGTAAATAATAAATAAGCCCCAAAGCCTGCCCATAAAAACAAACCATGCACTTTTGAGAGCGTGGCGAGTCCAATAAGCAAACCTAGTAATATCCAGTAGCCTATTTGTTTTTCTTTATTTCCAAATAGTAGTAATGACATAACATACAATGACGCTGTCCAAAAAATGAGTTGCGCACTATCTGGTAAAATAAAAAAGCCAGCTATAAAACCCGTGTACACCCCTGCTTGATAGAGTAGAGCGGCATAAAATCCGGCTCTTTCATTGGATAAGACCGTCGTTGTTTTAAAAATAAAAAAACAACCCAAACTTGCACTAATAATAGCACCCATTCGCATACTAAGCTCAGATACCCAGTGCATATTTAAAGTGGATGCACGAATTAAAAAACCTACAAGAGGTGGATGGTCAAAATGATTAAAATCTAACTGTAATGCATAGGTCCAGTAATAGACTTCGTCATTACCGAGTTCTAAAAATGGTGCTGCTATAATTTTAGCAATTGCAACAATAAAAATAAGCAGGTAAACTTTTTGAGAATAGGTCTTGACCATGGTTAAGACAATTAAGCGCCCTTATTAACAAACCACTCAACTGCTAATTGATAGCCCTTTAAACCTAGGCCTACAATGGAACCAGCTGCTTTTGCAGATACATGTGAAATTTTTCTGAAATCTTCTCTTGCATGCACATTACTAATATGCACTTCAATAACTGGCGTAGTAATGGCTGCTACAGTATCTCCAATTGCAACAGAGGTATGGGTATAACCACCTGGATTAAAAATAATACCATTGGCTGAAAAACCAACACGCTGTAATTCGTTAATGAGTTCTCCTTCTATATTGGATTGAAAATATTCGAAATCAACAGCTGGATATTGAGCTACCAAAGCATTATAGAAATCATCAAACGATGCAGTGCCATAAACATCTGGCTCTCTTTTTCCCAACAAATTTAAGTTGGGACCGTTGATGATAACTATTTTCATAACTAGGCTTTTGCTTTAATTAAGTCAATAAAGTTATCAAACAAATAGCGGCTATCATGCGGGCCTGGCGTACTTTCGGGGTGATACTGTACACTAAATGCAGGCTTATCTTTTAAACGAATACCTTCAATAGAATTATCGTTTAAATTAAGGTGGGTTACTTCTACGTTTGGATGATTTTTTACAGCTTCAGGATCTACACCAAATCCATGATTTTGCGTTGTAATCTCACACTGACCTGTAATAATATTTTTTACCGGATGATTGAGTCCTCTATGTCCGTGGTGCATTTTAAATGTAGGAATATCATTTGCAAGTGCGAGTAATTGATGTCCTAAACAAATACCAAATACTGGCTTTTGTTCTTCTAAAACTTCTTTAACCGTAGTGATGGCATAATCCATAGATGCAGGATCGCCAGGACCATTTGAAATAAAATAGCCAGAAGGATTGAATTCTTTTAATCGGCTTAATGGCGTTTTTGCAGGATGCACTCTAACATGGGCACCTCTATCCACCAAGCATTGTAAAATATGTTGTTTAACGCCAAAATCTAAAACGGCTACTTTAATAGCAGAAGCTGGATCCCCTAGTTCATATTCAGATGTGGTACTTACTGTACTCGCTAATTCCAATCCATCCATACTAGGTACAGCTGCTAATTTCTTTTTTAATGATTCAATGTCTAAATCATCAGAAGAAATAATACAGTTCATAGCACCCTTTTCCCTGATATGCGCCACCAGTGCACGGGTATCCAAATTATCAATGGCCACTAAATTATTATTAACCAAATAGGTGTTTAAATCGCCATTGGCAAGTATTCTGCTAAACTGCTCTTCCAAATTACGTGCAATAAGGCCTCTAATTTTTACAGTACTGCTTTCTATATCGGTATCTTTAACGCCATAGTTACCAATGTGCACATTGTTCATAATTAGAACCTGACCTGTGTAACTTGGGTCTGTAAACACCTCTTGGTAGCCTGTCATACCGGTATTAAAACAAACTTCTCCTGTAGTTGTGCCTATTTTACCAAAAGCATAACCATGAAATATGTGTCCGTCTGCGAGAATTAAAATTGCGGGCTTTTTGGCTTGAAGCGTCATTGGAATGCTGGTTTTCGATTTGTTTGATGATACAAAAAAAGTTTAATTCTCTTGTATCTCCTTATTTTTTTTTACACATAAAAAAAGGCAAGACCAAAGCCTTGCCTTTTATATCATATTACCTTTTCAAATTATTCAGCTGCTTTATCAGTTGAAGAATCTGCGGTTGGCTCTACTGCTGTTTCTGCTGCAGGCGTTTCAGCTACCACTTCTGCTTCAGCAACTTCAGCTTTTTTGCTGGTTGCACGGCTACGACGTGTTTTCTTAGCTGGTTCAGCTGCTGCATTCACTGAATTACCATAGATTTCGTTGAAATCTACTAGTTCAATCATTGCTTTTTCTGCGTTATCCCCTGGACGAATGCCCAATTTAAGGATACGTGTATAACCACCCGGACGACCCGCTACTTTAGGACCAACTACTGTAAAAAGTTCTTTTACAGCTGCTTTGTCTTGTAAATAACCAAAAACAACTCTATGCTGGTGCATGATTGTTTCTTTGTTGTCGCTCTTTTTAGTTTTTGTAATTAACGGCTCTACGTATGTTCTCAAAGCCTTAGCTTTTGCTAAAGTTGTAACAATACGCTTGTGCGTAATTAACTGGCTAGCCAAGTTGGCTAACAATGCTTCCCTATGTGCTTTTTTACGGCCTAGGTTGTTGATTTTGTCTCCGTGACGC
>JBIIZN010000110.1:0-5032 GCA_044346275.1 Sediminibacterium sp. | reverse complement strand
GTATCTGATTTAAAAAAAGCAGGTAAGCCAGTTATAACGGTTTGTAGAAGCGGCGCAAGAAGTGGCATGGCAAAAGGTATACTAGCATCTGGCGGTATTGAAGTATACAACGGGGGTGCTTGGAATAGTTTAATGCAAAAAATAAATTAACATGAAAGCGTTTATACAGTCTCAATATCTTGTAATTATTGGCGTATTAGTAGGAGCGCTGGGTGGCTACTTGTATTGGAAAAATATAGGTTGTGCATCAGGCACCTGTATGATTACTTCAAAACCATTTAATAGTATCATTTATTTTGGAATACTTGGTGGTCTTGTATTTAGTATGTTTAAAAAAACAACCTCTCATGTTAAGTGAATCTTTTGAAAAAATAATTGCTTCCGATAAGCCCGTCCTTATTGACTTTTACGCTACTTGGTGTGGCCCATGCAAAATGATGCCCCCCATTTTGAAAGAGGTAAAAGATAAAATGGGTGAATCTGTTTCTATTTATAAAGTAGACGTAGATGTCCATCAAAATATTGCTGCACATTTTTCTGTAAATAGTGTTCCTACTTTAGCTGTATTTAAAGGCGGTAAATTATTGTGGCGCGAGCCAGGTGTGAAGCCTGCAGCACAACTTGTGCAAATCATCTCCCAATTATAGTTCCCATAACGGCTATATAATTAATCTCTCATAATTTGTATGTTTTAGTAGTTTAGCGCTAGAAACTGTAAATTATAAATTATGACTGGGATCGATAGTGTTGTTTTAGAATCTGTAATTGTACATAAGGTTGGAAATCCAACACGTTCGGAGCAGCTTGTATTATCTAATGAAGCGCTCATTATCGATGATCATTTGGTTACTGGTTTATTAACGAAGTATTTTTTAACGCCTTTTAATGAGGCAGAACAATATCAATTTTCACACCTGAGTGATTTGTCGTTAAATGAAGTGTATACCTATGTTCAAACTATTTTTAATGAGCCAGATACATTTGTAGAACAAAGTAAGTTGTTGGCTAACTTTTTACATGCAAAGTCTACGCATGTGAAAGTGAAAGACGGCGAATTATATGTTGCTAAATTCACGAACCTTTCTTTTGGTACCGAATTTATTTCTGGCATTGGACTTTTTAAAAGTGAAACCAAAGAAACCTTTTTGCAATTAAAAACAAAACAAGAAGGCTGGGGTATCAGTGCAGAAGATGGTATTGCCATTAATAAATTAGATAAAGGATGTTTGATATACAATAAAGACGGCGCAGATGGCTATGTGGTTTGCATGGTAGACAATACCAATAAGCAACAAGACACGCAGTACTGGGTGAACGATTTTTTACAAATATCCCGCCGTGCCAACAGTTATCATTACACCGATGCGGCACTAGGTATGTGTAAACTATTTATTAGCAACGAATACCAAGATAAGTTTGAAGTAACAAAAACGGATCAGGTAGACCTCTTACACCGAAGTATGGAATACTTTACCAGCCATGAATCTTTTAACATGCAAGATTTTGGTAAAGAAGTACTACATCACCCCGAACTCATAGAAAGTTTTACGCAATATAAAAGCCAGTACGAAGTGGCTAAGCAAGTGGTTATTGAAGACGAGTTTTCAATTCATGTTGCGGCTGTAAAAAAGCAACAACGATTTTTTAAAGCAGTGGTTAAACTCGATAAAAACTTTCATATTTATATTCATGGCCGAAAAGATTTAGTAGAAAAGGGATATGACGAAAAATCGGGTAAACAATTTTATAAGCTTTATTTTGATGAAGAATCTTAATTAATAGTAACTTTAAGGAACACTTAAATAGTACGTTATGACAAATAGCCGTAGAAATTTTATCAGAAATACTGCATTTGCAGCTGCTGGTGTACTGGTTGCAAAACCTAATTTATTTGCGGCAGTAAAGCCTAAAAATATTATTGGCGTACAACTTTATTCTGTTCGCACTGACATGAAAGCCAATCCTATTGCTACTTTAGAGCAACTTGCCAAAATAGGATATAAGCATGTAGAACACGCATTTTATGCCAACCGAAAATTTTATGGTTATTCGGCAACCGAGTTTAAAAAAATACTAGATGGTTTTGGATTACAAATGCCCAGCGGACATTCAATGCTTGAATTAAAGCATTGGGACGCCGCAAAAAAAGATTTTACAGACGAATGGAAATATACGGTAGAGGATGCAGCTACTGCCGGTATGCAATATGTAATAAGCCCTTGGTTAGATGATGAACTACGTGCAAGTTATAACGCCATGCGTTCATTTGCAGATGTATTTAATAAAAGTGGGGAGTTGTGTAATAAGTATGGCATGAAATTTGGCTACCACAACCATAATTTTGAGTTTAATAAAAATTTAAATGGCCATTCTATTTATGAAATTTTACTAGAACACACCGATCCTAGTAAAGTTTTCTTACAACTAGATATGGGTAATATTTATGGCACTGGTGCCGATCCTATTGCCATTGTAAAAAATAATCCTGGCAGGTTTTTATCGGTACATGTAAAAGATGAAATCAAAGCCACTGAACCTGGGGAGTCTTTATATGAAAGCTGCGTGCTTGGAAAAGGATTTGCTGGTACTAAAGCGATTACTGAAGTTTGCGCAAGCGTTGGTGGTACTACCCATTTTATAGTGGAGCAGGAATCTTACCAGGGTCAAACACCACTTGCTGCTGTAAAGCAAGACTTAGCGATACTAAAATCTTGGGGATACTAGTAATTGTAAAGTGGTTAAAACCAACCTTTTCTTTTAAAAATAACCACCATCCAAATGGGTACAATTAGCATGAGCCCCACTGCTATAAAAAATCCGTACTGATGATGTAGGTATGGTATCCTGTCAAAATTCATTCCAAAAATACCACCAATAACAGTGGCTGGTGCAAGTAAACAAGTAACAACAGCCATCACCTTCATCACGGCATTGGATTTTAAATTTACATGACTCAAATAAAGGTCCTGTAAGTTCATCATCATATCTCGGTAACTCTCTGCAAGTTCATTGGCCTGCGTGATATGGTCTAATATATCTTTAAAATATTTTGTAGTTCTTTCCTCTAGTAAATCACTATCGCTTCTGATAAATCCATTTATTAAATCTCGAACCGGGCTTACGTTTCGTTTTAACACAATAAGTTCTTTGCGTAAACTATTAATTTCTGCTAAAGACCTAGTGTTGCTATTTCTAATAATTTTTTCTTCTAGCATTTCTATGCGGTCGCCTAATTTTTCCATCACATTGTAGTAATGATCTACAATCATATCTAGCATGGCATAGCATAAATAATCTGCACCACTTAATCTTAACTTGGTGTGGTTGATTCTTAATTTTTCTCTGATACTATTAAACACATCTCTGTGGGCATCTTCTTGAAATGAAACAATAAAATGATCACCAAGCACAATACTTATTTGTTCTGTTTCTACAGCACCAGTTTGCTCATTAAAGTAAAGCATGTTGAGTAGGCAAAACAATACGTTTTCAATTTCATCCATTTTAGGACGCTGGCTCACACTCATGATGTCTTCTACAATCAGATAGTGAAAACCAAAATGAGCTGCAATAGCTTCTACGTCTGTTTTTCTAATACCATCTACATTAACCCAGGAAACATTTTTACTTTCTTTGTAAGGGAATGCCTCCGTTACTTGGCTGAGTTGAACCTCTTTAAAGGCTTCTGGTGAATAATCAAATATCGTAACCTTACTTTCGCTCGCCTCTACTCTTTCCGGAATAACGGTTGGATTTACCTGAAATATTGTTCTGGTTCTCTTAGTGTCAAAAACACTAAGCGGGTTTAAATATTTTAAGTATTTGTTGCTATTCATGTGGTTGTAAGTTAGAAAAATTATTCAACGATGCGAAGTTTAGCATAGTTGAGCATAATTTTTTTCTCGCCATTTTTTTCAAAATTGATGGTAGCGATGGGGTTATGCGCCGATCCTTCCATCGCACCCACTATTCCAAAACCAAATTTCTGGTGCTCTACTTTTGCGCCTACTTGTAAATTACTCGTATCACTTGGTGTAAAGTTAGCAGTTGGTACATGCGTAGCTACTTTTGTTGGAGGCGGCGGTGGCATGTATTCTGGTCTTGAGCTAGGTTTTCGCTTAGGCGCTTCTCCAAAACTATTTTGCATTCGGTCAAAACCGGATCCATAATCGGCACCTGCATTGTTTCGGGCACCTCCACCTGCGTAACTTTTATCAACGTATTGCTCCGGCATTTCTGCAATAAAGCGGCTCGGTTCATTTTGTACGAGTTGCCCAAAACGGTAGCGCGCGTTGGCATGCGTAAGCCAAAGTCTTTGTTTAGCCCTTGTAACAGCTACGTAAAATAACCTGCGTTCCTCCTCTAATTCTTCTCTGGTATTCATAGACATGCTACTTGGAAATAGTGTTTCCTCTACACCGCCTACAAATACGCATTCAAACTCTAATCCTTTAGAAGCGTGTATGGTCATAAGTTTTACAACATCACTGTTTTCTTTATCATCATCGGCGTCTGTGAGTAATGTAATTTGTTGAAGGTAACTACCAAGTGTTTTATCGCCGAGTTCACCGTCTTCGTTACTTGGTGATTCGATCCACTCTTTTATAGAGTTGAGTAATTCCTGAATATTCTCGTAACGAGCAAGGCCTTCGGTGGTTTTATCGTTGAATAATTCTTTTACTAGATTGGTATGCTTACCCACTTGCACCGCTACATCGTACGCGTTGTTTTGCTGCAGCATGGTTTGAAAGTAGCGTATCATTGTAACAAAGTTTTGAAGCGCTTCTAGGGTACCCGCTTTAAAACCAAATTCACCAGCTCTGCTAATTACTTCAAAGAGTGTAATATTATTTTCGTTTGCCGCAATGGCACATTTTTCTAAGGTTGTTTTACCGATACCTCTTACTGGATAGTTGATAATTCTTTTAAGCGCCTCTTCATCTTTGATATTAACCACCACGCGCAAATACGCAATAAAATCTTTGACTTCTTTGCGCTGATAGAAACTTACGCCACCATAAATGCGGTAGGG
>JBIIZN010000026.1:0-16152 GCA_044346275.1 Sediminibacterium sp. | reverse complement strand
ATATGTATACTTTATGTTGAAAAAAAAATTTTTTATTTCGTTATTTTCCCCATTACAAACCAGTGTTCGGATTTTATCTGTTTTTAAGCCCTAAAAACCTACTTTTGAATCCTAAAAAATATACCACAATGTCTTACGAGATTACAGGAAAATTGGTTGCAAAATTTGATATTGTTCAGCGTACAGAAACCTTTAAAACCAGGGAATTTGTGATAGAAAAGACCGAAGACATTGGAGGTCGCAGCATTACTAATTACATAAAATTTCAATGTGTTCAGGATAAGACGGCCATGCCCGACAAGTACAACCTTGGGGACGACGTACGTGTTCAGTTCAATATCAAGGGAACCAAGTGGGTAAAAGAGGGCAAAGAAAATTTTATTACAAATTTGGACGCTTGGCGTATGGAAGGGGTCAAATTAGGCCACGACAACGCTAATGCCAACGAATATTTTGATATGCCGCCTTCGCAAGATGCGGTAGATGACCTTCCATTCTAATGCAAAAACAAGTCCAATTACAAGTTACACCCTCAGAAGCTGCAGATCCTGCTGTAATTAAGCAGTATGTAGCAAATGCAGGCGGACATGCAATTGGCGCAGTTACTGGGTTTCATATTCTTAAAAAATCGATAGACGCCAGAAGCAGTAAGCAGGTATGGATTAACCTTACGTTACAGGCCTTTATTGACGAACCTTTCACGCTTCGAACCCTTGCCCCTATTCGCTTTGTAGACGTTAGCCATGCCCCTACCAAGGTAATTATAGTAGGTGCTGGCCCTGCGGGCCTATTTGCGGCCTTAAAATGCCTAGAACTTGGCATTAAACCACACATTATAGAGAGAGGTAAAGAAGTAAGGTCCCGTAGACGAGATTTAGCTGCACTTAATAAAGAAGGGGTGGTAAACCCAGAGAGCAATTATTGTTTTGGAGAAGGGGGCGCAGGTACCTATTCGGACGGTAAATTATATACCAGAAGTAACAAACGTGGTGATATTAACCGCATCCTTCAACTACTTGTGCAGCACGGCGCCGAAGAACAAATACTCTATAACACACATCCACATATTGGCACCAATAAACTCCCTCAAATTATTCAGGCCATGCGCCAACAAATTTTAGACGCTGGCGGCATTATCGAATTTGAGCAAAAAATGGTGGATTTTGATGTAGAAAATGGAGTTGTAAAATCGGTTCAAACACAAAATGGTAATACCATTACAGGAGACGCTGTGGTACTTGCCACGGGTCATTCTGCGGGTGATATTTTTGCACTACTAAGTAGTAAAAAAGTATTGATTGAAGCCAAGCCTTTTGCACTGGGTGTAAGAATTGAGCATCCCCAAGAAATTATAGACCGCGTTCAATACCACTGCATCTTAAGAGACGAAAACCTCCCTCCTGCCTCCTATGGGCTTGTAGAGCAAGTGCATGGCAAAGGTGTATTTAGTTTTTGCATGTGCCCAGGGGGTATTATTGCGCCAGCAGCAACCAGTGCGGGTCAGCTCGTGGTAAACGGTTGGAGCCCCAGTAAAAGAAACAATCCTTACGCCAATAGTGGTATGGTGGTGGAAGTGCAAAAGCAGGATGCGCTCGAATATTTTAAAGAAGCCAACCATAAAAAATTATTGGAATCGATGTTTCCAATGGCGCAAATAACTGACCTAGAAAACGACCCGCTTTTATTACTTTATTTTCAGGCCATAGTGGAGAAAAAATCGTTTGATGCGGGTGGTGGAAAATTTGTAGCGCCTGCCAACAGGATGGTAGATTTTAGCACCAATAAAACATCTACCTCGCTTGCTAATTGTAGCTACATTCCTGGATTAGCCGCGCATAATTTAGAAAACGTGCTACCTCATTTTATTCGTAAAAATTTACAAGATGCATTTGTGGTTTTTGGCAAAAAAATGAAAGGCTATTACACCAATGAAGCGCAAGTGGTCGCCACAGAAAGCAGAACCTCCTCTCCGGTTCGAATCCCACGAAACGCAGCCACACTAGCACACCCAGCCATTAGTAATTTATACCCATGCGGTGAAGGCGCCGGTTATGCAGGTGGTATTGTAAGCGCCGCAATGGATGGCGAGCGCGTTATTGATGCTATCTTTTTAAGGCACGCAAAAAGCCATCTTTAACCAGCGAATTTTGCTGATACGCACCGAGCTCTTTTTGTAAATCCTGCGCTAAAGATGTGTTTTCAAATGCAGACAAATCTGGCTTACCTGCATCTACCCAGGCCGTATACCAGAAATCAGCTATTAAATTAGCAGACTCAATAAGCCTTTCATTTACGGTATTTTTTAATGCGGCGCCATAAGCTTTAGCAAATGCCAGTGTGTAGGCTTTAGTTTCTTTACCGTACCACATTTTCATTTCAAACTTATCTGCGTCAGTAAAATTTTTAGAAACCGCACGTTCCGTTTCTAGCATATGTTCAATCATACCAAAACCCTTACGAACTGCAGTCCAAATGGCTGTTTTTGGATCACTCAAATAGGTAGCATTATGGTTTGTATATAAATTGTATTGCGCCATCTCAATATCAGGCACTGTAGACTCCCATAAATTATGCATTCCTTTTTGTCCCGTTAACTGTCCATCATAATTTATAGTGGTATGAAGTGGCACATGGGCATCTCCAATATAATGACCCAAATCGGCGGCATAAAACAAGATACTGTCTTTATTTTTTTGCTTAAAGGCTTCTGTTAATTTAGCCTGCATATAAATAATATGATACGGCACATAACCATATTTGATGAGAGAATCTTTGGTAAAAATAGCAACCGCTTTATCCCATTCAAGTGGCATTTTATTGGCAGCATCTGTACCAAACATTTCTAAGTCAATAAAGTGTTTGGTTGCTTCTGTAGGATCCGAGTTTCGGCGCTGATCTGGTCTTACTGAATTTGAAACCACATTATCGATGTGGGTGTAAAAAAAAGATTGTAAAGGAACTGGCAACTGATATACCGCTAGTTGATGCGTAGTTTTATGAACCAAAAACCCCCAACTACTTCCCATTATTACAATTCCTAGTAAAACTGCTGATACAATAAGCCTGCGCGTGAATTTCATAATTTAAATGTATTTGCTATCACGAAAGTAAGATTTTTGGCAACCGCTTGTCACTTAAAAATACCTTACCTAAAAAATAAAGCCCCAACCCGCCGGAAATCATAATTTTATTGTTCAAAGTCCAAGCCCTATGCATAATATTCTAGAATTAAAGAACCTACAAAAACAGTATGCCACACAAAAAGCGGTGGATGACGTTAGTTTCTCTATTGAGCAAGGAAGCATTTTTGGCTTACTTGGACCAAATGGTGCCGGTAAAACAACACTTCTTCGCATGATTACGGGCATCTTTTACCCAGATAGTGGCGATTTGCTTTTTGATGGTAAACCCTTTGATCCACAAAACGACTTTGTGCATATCGGTTATATGCCCGAAGAAAGAGGCCTCTACAAGAAAATGAAGATTGGTGAGCAGGCTATGTACCTTGCCCAATTAAAAGGACTTAGCAAATCAGAAGCGCTGGAAAAAATAAAGTTCTGGTTTAAGAAATTTGAAATGGAGAGCTGGTGGAATAAAAAAGTAGAAGACTTAAGTAAAGGGATGAGTCAGAAACTACAATTTGTAACGACAGTTTTACACGAGCCAAAACTCATTATACTGGATGAACCATTTAGCGGACTTGATCCATTAAATGCCAATTTAATTAAGGACGAAATTTATGGACTTGCGCAAAGAGGAAGTACCATTATTTTTTCAACACACCGCATGGAACAAGTAGAAGAAATTTGCGACCATATCATACTCATGAACCTAGGCAAAAAAATACTAGACGGAACAGTTACAGATGTTAAACAACAGTTTAAAGAAAACAAGTTCAATGTGCAATTTAAAGGCCAGCCTACCGTGTTAGCAAGCCCTATTTTTACCATCGAACACCAAGAAAAGCAACAACTTATTGTAAAAATTAATGAAGGCTACAACAGCAACCATGTGCTAAATTATTTATTACAACAAGACGTTTTAATTGAACGTTTTAATGAAATTTTACCTTCATTAAACGACATTTTTATCCATTTAGTAGAAGGCAGCAAAGCCACTACCAGAGCTTTTCAAAACAATTAATTGACCGCACCATGAATAAGATATTTTTAGTTGCAAGTAGAGAATTTAAAACAAGGGTTCAAAAGAAAACCTTCTTATTAAGCACCATTGGGCTTCCTATTTTAATTTTTGGCTTTTATGCCCTTATGATTTATTTCCAGGTTAAAACCACCGATAATTTTAAAGTAGCGGTAAGTGACCAATCAAAGTTGTTTAACGGAAAAATTGATGATAAAAAAAGCACCGAAGTGATTTTTAGTTTTATGGATGCAGATACCGCTGCACTCAATAAAAAATTAATTGATAAAGAATTTGATGCGTATTTATTTATTCCAAACGGATATAACTTGCAAAGCGGCGAACCTCAAATTTCTTTCAGATCTAGTAAGGCGCTGGGCTTAATGACCAGAGAAAAAATCGAAGACAGAATCAACAAAGCATTAGAAGAAAAGAAATTACTCGCACTTAATATTTCTAAAGGTCAACTAGATAGTGCTAGACTCGAAAACAATGCGATTGCATTCACCACCAATGATGGCAAAAAAGACAACGAAACAAAAGTAGGCGTCAGTTATGCAGTGGGTATGATTGCTGGCTTTTTAATTTATATCATTTTATTTGTGTACGGCACCATGGTGATGCGTGGCGTGATGGAAGAAAAAGTGAGTCGTATAGCTGAGGTAATCGTAAGTAGCGTAAAACCATTTGAGTTAATGCTGGGTAAAATATTTGGTATTGGCGCTGTAGGCCTAGTACAGTTTATCATATGGATGGTGCTTGTTTTTGGCCTTCAATTTTTAATTCCTGTTATTTTCCCGGATGTTGCTGCACAGATGCAATCTGCTCCGATGCAACCAGGCGCGATGGGCGCTGTAAATGCAGCAAAGGAATCTGGCGCATTACAAAGCATTATGACCGGTCTTAATGAAATAAATTTCACACTCATTATTGGGTGTTTTGTGTTTTACTTTTTAGGTGGCTATTTTATGTACGCTGCATTATTTGCTGCAGTTGGTAGTGCAGTTAACGAAGACCCTCAAGATGCACAAAGCCTACTTCTACCCATCATGATGCCAATCATTTTTGCCATGGTAATTATGACCAAGGCTGTTAATGACCCTAATAGTACACTTGCCATTTTTGGTAGCTTATTTCCACTCACCTCACCCATTGTAATGATGGCAAGGGTGGCGCATGGTGTTCCGGATGGCGTTACAGTAGTACAATTAATTGCAAGCATGGCTTTATTAGTACTTGGCTTTTTAGGAACTACTTGGGTAGCAGCAAAAATTTACAGAACAGGTATATTAATGTACGGTAAAAAAGTAACATGGAAAGAAATGTGGAAGTGGGCGTTTAAAAACAATTAAACACTTACACCTTATTGGTTCAATTACTGCGCTAATGATACCCTTACTTTAACGCCAGCCCTAGTGGTTGTTGATGGAGCAGCTGTAGAAATATATGGCTCCACCCTCCGCTGATCAAAGAAGAACTGAAGATTCACCCTACTATTTAATACATAATCAATAGAAGGTTGAATGGTGATTTCTTTTTGACCGCCTGTACCATATGCATTTGTTTGATCGAGCCTACTATTACTATTTGAAATATCACGCATCGATAAATCTACTTTTATAGTTAGGTCATTAACTAATTTGGCATCTTTCATACCCGGAATGGTAAATGGCAAACGAAGTCCTGTGGTGCGGAAACTAAATCCAAAAATCCACTCCGTACTTCTCGATTCACTTAACTGATAATCCACCAAACTAAGGCTTAACTGTCTACCCTTGCGGTATTCGAAGTGCATATTCATTTGCTTATTGGTGGTAAAATCTAGACCAATTAGTGGCTCGAAATTTTCTTGCATCGTAATGTTAGGCACCAAGAAAAACGGAATATAGTTACCACTCACCGTATCCATAAACGAAGGGCCACCTAGTCTAAAAGGATCTTGATACAGTAATGCGCTATTAAAACTATTCATACTTAAGTTACCCTTATAGCTATGAGAAAATGAAATATTATTGAATTTTTCAGCGATTGCAGGAATTTTTGTGAGCCCTGTATAGGTAAGCCTCCAATTAGGTCTTGGGATGATACCGGCAAAAGGATTGGAACTTACTTTAGCATTTGACTGATTAATGAGTGGCGCCGTGCTTGGGTCTTTACCAGCGTATGCCGCCAAAAATGCAGGCACCAATACATCTTGTGAATACCTACCATAACCATTTGCATATCCGTCAGGCGTAAATTTTTGCGATGTAGGCAATGCTTGCCAATATGGATTCCCCGCTGCAACGCGCCTAGAAACAATAAGCCTATTATCTTGGAAGGTTTTAAATGTACTAGATATTTCGTTGGGGGTATAACCTTCAAATAGCGTTTTAAATGAAATATAAGAAACACTGAATCCACCCGTTGCAAGTGGGTTTAAATGCTCCATCCTACCAGCACCCAATGTATCTTTAAATAACTGCGAGTAATCTTTTGTAAAAGTTTTTTCTAGATTTAGATCAATGAGTAATTCCCTGATAGGCTCTACTTGGGCCGTAATATTTAATCGTTGTTCAAAACTTTGTCTGTACAAAAAGTTAAACCCAGGATCACGCGATAATAATCCTTGAGCCGCTTTTTGATTGAGCCAACTGGTATCAGGCTGTTTACCAAAAGCATAATCGAGCCCTGGTGCTAAAGAGTTAAAGTTCTGTCCCAAAAACTGAGTGCTATCCGTAAATCCTGGCACCCTACTTCGGTAATTGGCAGCGTAATTGAGGGATAGATTTTTAACCATAGTAAGCATCTTGCCCGCAAATCTTGTTGTACCATTAAGGGTTGGCATTTCATTAGCCTTTAGCATTTTCGCTGCAATACGCTGGTCCTTTTTTAAGGTCTTCCACTTTTTTAATGCTTCTTTACGTTTGTCACCAATTAACCCTTGGAGTGTTTCCTTTTTACTAAGCAGTACAGTTCCTAATAACTGTTCAGGTGTGGCTTTACTGCTAATTTTATTGCCTTTCACTTTTGGTGGTGGAATATTATCTAATGCCCTTAAAAATTTAGACTTTGCATACAGGCTTGCAAAATTAAATGGCATGCTAATATTATTTTCCTGCGAATTTTCGATGGTATTTCCTAATTCGTAGGCAAGTCTACTAGCACCGATCCAGTTGTAACTTGTAGCATAGGTATACCTGGCCGTAATCCAATCTGTGAGCGGAAATTTATTAAGTGGAACGGTATAGGAAACCGCAGCCTTTTGCTGATACAATGTATTTCGTCCGCCCTTTAAAAAGTTTTGCTGCACACTATCTCTTTTAAACCGGGTATCAATTCTACCAAAAGGCTCATCAATACGTGCATTGTTGGTTGCAGAAAAATCAAGATTTACTGCGTTGGATAAATCCCAACGTAAATTATAAAACCTGTCAAACGTAAAATACTTATCGTAGGTAGTATCTACTCTTTCAATTTTACTATCTACTGCATTTACAATTCGAGGAATGAATTGTCCAAATTGACGCTGTACATCTGCCCTGAAACTTAGTAGGCTTGGTTTTAAATTAAGGTTAAAATCTTTTATGAGTGACAACCAAGGTGTATTGGTCTTGATCACTTTTTTAAATGGATAAATAAATGAAGGTTGCGTGTTATAGGTATAACCAAGTCCACCACGCTGTTTGGTTACTTTATTTTCATCCACGATAGGACTACTTTGTGCTGTTTGTGTATACGAGTAATTAAAATCAAAATTACTTAGGCTCATCATGGTTGTTTTTTCACCAGGCAGCACTTTTACATTTGTAAAATTGATTGTTTTGATGGTTGTTTGATCCATGGCTACCTGTTTCATAGAATCACGCTTTTCAATGGCAGCTCTATTTAACTGGTCTTTAAATCGAATATCTTTATCATAAGGATCAAATGCAGGCGTAAAAACAGTTCTGTTAATACTTGCATACACCGGTAAAGAAATATTTGCTTTTTTAGGAAGTAGTTTACCAGCCTCAATATTAGTTGCAATATCAAATTGCATCATATTTTCTTTTGCTCTTTCATTAACGCGCTGCTCGATGGTTCCAAATCCTACCGAATGCGTATTTGCAGACACAGACAAAGTTCCTAAATCGGCTAGTACCATATCAACTCTTCCAAGTGCCGACCATCCACCTTGCTCATCCATTTCAGATAATCTAAGTTCATTAGCCCACACTTCGGCACTAATAATAGGCCCATCTGGTATATACTTATTTTCAACACCAATTAAAATACCACGCACTTCACCTAGGTTTGGATTTCCTTGTACAGAAATTATTTTATTACCAAGTGCTTCTCTGTAAATATTCGTAACAGACAACCCCTTACTATTTCTGCGTTGTTTTAAATCAATTAATGATCGAAGTGATAAATCAAGGTTGTTCAATGCTGGCCATATTTTATCCTCCTGTCCTTTTGGATACCTGCCTGGTTTTGTAACCTTTAATGGAATTTTTATCTCATAATAATTATTTAAAAAGTCTTGACCTAATCTTACGACTGCATACAATTCATCATCTAAAAGTGGGCGTTGTCCTGGAACCGACTCAGCATGCAAATACATAGATAGTCTACCAAACTGTCTAAAATCAAAAGGGACCGTTTTAAAAACGGCACGTGCATCACCAGAAGTTAAATCCCTAATTTGCATACTCATGGCCTGCTCGTTTTGTTGCAGGTTTACCCCGTTATTACTAAGCAGTTGCACGCGTTCTACACCCGGAGGCATTAAATAATTAACAGGTTGACGACTACTATTTTCCTCTAAATTAACGGCAAGTGTATTAAACGTTACGCCACTATTTACAGGTATGGGCCTGTATGAACCTGTTGTATCCAATTCAAAATTAAACTGACGCCACTGGTTACGCACAAGATCCATTCTTGCCATACGCACCACTACCGAGTCTTCAAAATCAGTAAGGTATAGTCGCGCAAAACGAATCGATTTAAAATCAGACATATTACCCACTTTTCTAGTATAACCTCTAATTGGAATTCGGAACAAATACCAATTTTCTGTTTTCACCGTTCCATCTGCTGCATTTACAGAAAGGGTTCTTTTATCTGTAATGTAAGGCGTTACACCTACAGCCATGCCGGGCTTTAATCCAACCTCATATTCGTAATAGGCTTCCGTTTCATTTAGGGTATTGTCTCTATTTAGATCTTCATTGTCTGGGAATAGTGTTGCTGCAGGTGTAAAAACGCCAGTACTAGCAATGGGCGAATTACCTTGCGGATTGTTATGATTTTTATACCTTCCTAATATTCCTGTTCCTGGTGCATCAAAACTATTATCACGATACCACTTATAATTATCGCCAGCCGGATCTGCAAGCGCCCTTTGATACACCAGAGAGGATGTTCCAAAATTGTTTGCTAACTTTTGTAAGATGTAATTCTTTTTTATTTTTTCTGCATTGTCATCAAGTCCGTCAAATCCAACATCTTGATAAGGCCTGTCGGCAGGATCATTACTAAATGCCTGCGTAATTTGAATGGGATTCACAGGTGTTTTTCCCCAAGTATTGCTACTATCAACTTGAGCTGGCACTTTAGGCGTGTTCATGCCGTTTTCATAAAACCTTTTACCATCTTTTAAAATGTCTTCGCTAATATTTCCAAGGTTCAGTACAATTTTTCCACCTCTACTATTCGGGCTTGTGATAAATGGATCCTGCATCCATATTTCAAAGTACTCAATATTTCCAGTTTCAAAATCTGTTTGATCAATAGCGCGCATAATACCTCCCCATTTTGCAGTAGGCGTTTTAAATTTACCATCTGCTCCAATTTGGCTTGAGCGCGTTTCAAAATTGTACGGCCCTTTTTCTTTGGGATAATAAGCGAGGTCTAGTGTTGCCGTTTGTACATCGGTAATATTAGTGGTACGCTGCGGAAATAATTCATTGGTAAAAACCTGTCTTACCCTTGGATCACTCAGCTCCGCAACATTACGTCTGAGCGGATTGTTGCTGCTATTTTTATCTTGTAAATTAGGTTCAATATTATACCATGCTAATTTGGCACGGTTAAAATTATAATCGATAGAATCAGTAAGTGTTGCTTCCGGAAATTTAGGATTACCCTGCGGCGTTGAGGCAAGTGTCCAAGCTACAAAAGGAAACCTTAAATCGATATTGGTTCTTGTTCCTTCAAAATCATCAATAAAAATAAGACCCTGATCACCAGACCCAATTTGTGGCGGGTGACCTGGTTTTAAAAACGCACCTTCGCCATATGCATTTATACTAGACATTGTTTTGGTCGCATAAAAAGGAAGTCTATTTAATAACCTAGTAACAGAAGGCAGTTCCGATTTATAACTAAAATCGAGCCCGTACATCGTGTTACGAATTGGATCATCACCATAATTCATTTTTGTAAAAAAAGGTCGCTCTCCTAATCTTACGGATGTTGCACTTACGCTAAATTTTTTATTAGCGATATAATCCAAACGAAGCCCACTGAACCCTCGGTTTTGCATACCAAAACCAGTGTTGTTTTCAAATGATACATTCACGGGTACATTGGAACTTAATATGGCAGCATTTAATATTTTAATACTTCCTAAATTATAATCGACACTATAATCAAGCCCTTCTCTTAATTGTTGACCGCCAGCAGATACCCTTACAGAACCTGGTGGGATATTAAATGTATTTAACTGAATTTCGGAACCACCACCACCACTTTTAACCTGACCCTGCATGACAAATCGGTTCAGGTTTGCATAGGTTTGCGCAATGGCCTTAATAGAATCATACAATTGATAGTAAACATATTTTTGTTTTACCGCAGTTGACATGCCGGTAAACGCGAGTGTATCTAAGTCTTTACCAAATGGTTCCAAAACAGGAAAAATAATTTTACCAGTTTGCTGCAAAACTGTAAATCCATCCACAAAATCAAACACCCCATCAGGCTGCGGGTCGTTGCGGTTGTTAAGTCTATCTAGGTTTAATATTCTAAGTAATGGAAATCCCTCCGTTGCTTTTGACGTTTCAGGCAAATATCTTTTGAGCCCACCACTTGGCTCTTCATACAAAACATTGAGTTTAAAATCTTCACGCTGAATACCTCCAAACACATCGAGTGAGTATACGTTTTTCATCATCCAATCCCAAATCGGAAGTTCGATTCTTTGAGAAGTTGCTTTTAATAATTTTAAAAACAAAACTTTTTGTACCCCCTTGCTAGAGTCTAGTGCTACGTCTTGAGAAAATTCACCCACCTGGTATACGCGACCATTATAGGTGTACTGGTAAGCTACAGCGAGCACTTCGTCTGCTTGCAATTGTGTGTTAATAGATAAAAATCCAATTTGCGGATTAAAGGTATACTCGGTGGCATTTAATTTACGCGCAAATGTTTTTTCATAATCATCTACAGGCTTAAGCCCTTTTGACATTAACAAACTATTAATCACTGCAGGATTTCTACTACTCGGATTTCCAACCAACCCACTATATAAATTATTAGCGCCATTAAAAGGAAGTGCACCACCCGTTGTAGATGCAATAGCACTTGCATTGTAAGGCAGTGGTTCACCTATGTCCATAAAGCCTACAATATCCCTTGCTTCTGTGGTTGCCCCCGTACGATTGGTAACCCAAACTTCGATGCGCTGGATTTGCACCTGCGTATTAACAACGGGCAAATTTTTCATCGCCTTGTTAAACGTATTTTTAAAATATTGTCCTAGTAAAAAGTGTCGGTTTTCTTCATAGTCATCTAACTTTTTTTCAAAAGTTAACATCGAAGCGCCGCCTTGTAATGCTACAGACTGTCTGGTAGAGCGCTGATTGGCAAGTGCTGCCGTAACAAACAATTTTCCAAATTGAAGTTGCGTTTTAATACCAAATAAATTTTGAGCAGAAGGTATGAGTGTTCCTCTCGATTGAAATGAAATATTTCCTGCTTCAATGCTTTTAAGCAGTTCATCATCCATACCCTTGTAATCCAATTTAATTTGATTGTCAAAATTTAAATTAGCTAGCGTATTATAGTTAATCGGGAACTTTAATTTGTCTCCAATATTTGCATTGACACTTAAATTGGTGTTCATGTCAAAATCAAATCCTCCATTTTTTCTAGCTCTTTCGGGAAGGGTTGGATTTTTAATATTTTGTCCTTGGTAACCAGCCATAATGGTAACATCCCCAGTTGGCTTAATGTCTACATTTAATTTATTGGCTGCAATATCATTTGCTGTGTTTTTTAATTGGTCTTTTATTCCACCCAACTGCTCTCCTATTTGTTTAGCTTGATCTGCAAGTTGCTTGATTTGTCCGCCGGCACTTCCAAGCATATCACTCACACCAAAAATTCGATCAAATAATTTATCGTAGACCTGCATAGGTGGCCTATTCACTTTTTTATTGAGTGCCGTTAACGCATCTGCTCTTTTTTTAAAGTAGTCTGCTTCATCTTGTTTGCCTTGTAGTTTAACATAGGTATCAAAGTCTATATAACTAGGTGTGCGGTAGATTGTGCCATTAATAGTTTCTACCACTTTATACTGCCTTGTGATAGGGTCAAAAACCACCGACTTTTTAATGAGCGTTGTGTCCCTAATGTCAAATGGATTTTTACTAGGGGCAACAATTGCGGCAGCCCTTCGATCCTTGATGGGATAACGAAGACCCGTTTTTGTTTGCGCATAGGTATACTGCACTGAACATATCAGCAAGGTGAACAAATAAATAAAGCCAAATGAATATTGACGATACCGACTCAAAAAAGTAAAATTAGTAAAGTAGCGTTTTGATCGATAGTCTATAAATTTTTTAAAGCGGTTTTAATTACATCTTCGAGCGGCGCTTCTGCACCTAATGCTCCGATTGTTTTTTTAACAGCCTGTTCTGCTAGAGGTTTTCCTATACCCAGGGCCACCAAAGCCTGAACGGCATCACTGTCTGGCGAAGATACAAAACCACCACCAAAAGGGGCGTCTTGATGCTGTTTTCCTAATTTATCCCTTAATTCGAGCACTAAGCGCTCGGCAGATTTCTTACCAATACCCTTAATTGCCTCTAATTGCTTGGTATTACCCTGTACTATAGCCCTTGTAATTTCATCGGGACGAAGGCCTGAAAGCATCATACGGGCTGTAGAGGCACCTACACCAGAAACACTGATTAGCTGTAAAAACAGCTCTTTTTCGGCGCCATCTGCAAAACCAAATAACGTTTGAGCATTTTCTGTAATATGTAAATAGGTATACAATTGACCCTCGGCAGCGTTACCAATGGCCGTATAGGTGTTAAGGCTAATTTGTAGGTCGTACCCTACCCCATTAACGTCTACAACCACCCTGGAGGGTGTCTTAATTGCGTATTTTCCTCTTACAAATGCGATCATAATTGTATTGTAAAAATAGGCGTAAAAAACGAGACATTTGAGCCTATCTTTACGCGAAAAATTAGAAGATTTTAAGAAAATCAAGTATGCAGCAAAAAAGAGCAATGATAACAGCCGTTGGAGGCTATGTTCCTGAAGACAAACTAACCAATTTTGACCTCGAAAAAATGGTAGAAACCAATGACGAATGGATCAGAACAAGGACCGGCATTGAGGAGCGAAGAATTTTAAAAGGAGAAGGCAAAGGCAGTTCCGATATGGCTGTCCCAGCGGTACAAGAAATATTAAGAAAAAAGAACCTAGACCCTACCGATATAGATTGCCTTATTTGTGCCACTGTTACACCTGATATGGTATTTCCGGCAACCGCTAATATTATTTGCGATAAAATTGGTGCCACAAACGCTTGGGGTTATGATATGAGCGCCGCATGTAGTGGATTTTTATTTGCCCTCACCACAGGTGCCATGTACATAGAAAGTGGACGATTCAAAAAAGTAATTGTAGTAGGCGTAGATAAAATGAGCTCTATTGTTGATTATACCGACAGGGCCACTTGCATCATTTTTGGTGATGGCGCAGGAGCCGTTTTGTTAGAAGCGACAGAAGACAATACAGTTGGTATCAAGGATAGCATTTTAAGAAGTGATGGTAGCGGCAGACATTATTTACACATGAAAGCAGGTGGTTCCTTAAAACCCGCATCTGTAGAAACCGTTTTAAACAAAGAACATTTTGCATACCAGGAAGGTCAAGCTGTATTTAAGTTTGCCGTAAAAGGTATGGCCGATGTAAGTGCCGAACTTTTAGAACGCAATCAACTCACCGGCGATGATATAGCTTGGCTGGTTCCACACCAAGCAAACCTGCGCATTATTGATGCAACAGCCAACCGGATGGGGCTCGACAAAGAAAAAGTGATGATCAATATTCAAAAATATGGCAACACAACAGCTGCTACATTACCGCTATGTTTATGGGATTGGGAATCACAACTAAAAAAAGGCGATAACATTGTACTAGCTGCTTTTGGTGGTGGATTTACTTGGGGTGCAACACTCTTAACTTGGGGTTACGATTCAAAATAATTTAGCATGAAAAATAAAGTTCCTTTAACGGGTATTAGTTCGGTGGCCATGCACGCTGCAGGTCATCACAATGCAGAAGATGCACACCTAACACCCATATTTGCTACTTCAACATTTACATTTGATAGTACCGAAGAAGGCATGAACCGTTTTGCTGGCAAAGACAAAACAAGGGTATACAGCCGTTGGGGGAACCCTACTTTTACGGCCGCCGAAAAAACAATTGAAGCATTAGAAGCTTTTGGAATCAAAGATAAAAACGGAGCGCCGCTTGAACTCCGTGCGCTACTTCATGCGAGTGGACAAGCTGCCATGACTACGCTTTTTATGAGTGAGTTAAAAACAGGTGACGCCGTTCTTTCACATTACTCTTTGTATGGTGGCACTTACGAACTGTTACACAAAGTAGTAGCAGCCATGGGCGTTACTATTATTATTATAGACATGCGTGATACTTCTGCTGTAGAAAATGCACTCGCAACAAATAGCAGTATCAAACTCGTTCACATAGAAACCCCTGCCAACCCTACCATTCAGTGTGTAGATATTGAAGCAGTTACAACCATTGCAAAAAAACACAAGCGCCTCGTAAGTGTAGACAATACTTTTGCAAGCCCTTATTTACAACAGCCATTTAAATTCGGCGTAGATTATGTGTTTCATTCAACTACTAAATTTTTAAACGGTCATGGTTCTGCCATTGGCGGTGTACTACTTGGTAGTGACTTAGAAAAAATGAATACCACTGTTTGGAAATGGCATGTGCTACTTGGCGGAAACGCAAATCCGTTCGATGCTTTTTTATTAGGACAAGGCATGAAAACTTTGGAACTGCGCATGCAAAGACACTGCAGTAACGCACAAACCATTGCAGAATTTTTAGAAAAACATCCAGCCATTTTAAAAGTAAATTATAATGGACTTGAGTCACATCCAGATTTTGCAGTTGCTAAAAAGCAAATGAAACATCCGGGGGCTGTGATGAGTTTTGAATTAAAAGGTGGCCTCGAAGCAGGTAAAAAATTCATTGACGCTTTACAAGTTTGTGTTCGCGCTATTTCATTAGGCACAGTAGACACACTCGTGTCGCACCCAGCAAGTATGAGCCATTACGGTGTGAGCCCCGAAGAAAGAGCCAAATATGGCATTACTGATGGTCTCATAAGAATGAGTGTTGGTATCGAAAACATAGAAGACCTTATTGCCGATTTAACACAAGCCCTTGGCTAATTCATTGTAAGCGAAAACCATGCAAATAAATATCAGACGCGCTACTATCAAAGATTGTCCCAGCATGCTTGGACTTATCAATGAATTAGCTGTTTACGAAAAAGCACCAAACGAAGTAACCGTTACGCTTTCGCATTTCGAACAAAGTGGCTTTGGTGAAAATCCGGTATGGTGGGCCTTTGTAGCGGAAGTCAATGATACCATTGTAGGCTTTGCACTTTATTATATTAGATACAGTACCTGGAAAGGACAATGTTTATACCTCGAAGATTTTATTGTAACTGAAAAAATGCGCGGACAAGGTATT
>JBIIZN010000025.1:0-16244 GCA_044346275.1 Sediminibacterium sp. | reverse complement strand
ATCTTCCCAAACATCACCAACCGCTACTCTGTTTTTAATGGTAACGCCCGCTTTGTTTAGTTCCTGGGCAATCCAAGCACTATTGGTGTCAATTACTTGACCTATTAATAATTCGTCTCCAATAGTGATGATTGATGCAAACACTTTTTCCATGGCTGGGCCTTAAATTTAGTGCGAAGTAAATATAGTAAGCACAAACACGCAAATATAAATATATTGCACTCTATGAAAACACAAAATTTTAGTAACCACAGTAGGTTGGTAGCCGGTTGGCACGGAGTTACCTTTTTTGCCATTTTAGCTTTTTGGATTGGCAGTTTTGTTAATTTGGCACATGCCGAGGGTGCCGCACTTTATAGTGCATCCTTATTAAGTGTTGCGGGCTTTATTTTTTTATGTTTTTTTGTTTTTGTTCGCATGTTTGCACTCAAGGCTCAAGATAGAGCCATTAGAGCCGAAGAAAATTTAAGACATTTTGCATTAACAGGAAAATTACTTCCAGCTAGTTTACGCATTGGTCAAATTGTAGCACTTCGTTTTGCTGCAGACGATGAGTTTGTTGCGCTTGCACAAAAAGCAGCCTCAGAAAATTTAGCGGGTAAACAAATTAAGCAGTCTATAAATAATTGGAAAGAAGATACCTACCGCGTGTAAATATAATCGTACATTTTATGAAACATCTATTTTTGGTGCTACCTTTTGTGTGCTTGCTTGCAGCGCAAGCGTCGGCACAATCAACAATGCAATCAACAGCACCATCAACTTCGTCGCCTAACAACGATGCCGAAAAAGAAGCCGTTAAAAATGTAATCAAGCAAACCTTTAAAGCGATGCTTGCAGCAGATACCGTGTTACTTAAATCATGTTTTGCGCCAGGCGCCATTATGCATGTGGTACAAAACCAAAAAGATTCGGTGGTTGTAAGAACGAGTAAGGTTGCTGATTTTGTTGCTAGTATTGGAAAGCAACAGTCTGGCTCACTTGACGAGCGTTCTTTTGATGAAATCATTTATATAGACCGTGAACTTGCATCGGCTTGGGCGCCCTATACCTTTCACCGCAATGGACAATTCTCACATAAAGGCATTGACAGCTTTCAATTTGTTAAATTAAAGGAGGGCTGGAAAATTCAATACCTTATTTACAATATGTATCAGTAAGGCGTAAATTATTGTTAGCTAAAAAACGGCGCTAATTTTTGTTTTAGGCTATCTGGTATGGTTGCCCTTTTCCCTGTTGCAGCATCAATAAAATAGAGCACAACTTTACCCTGCGTAAGTAGCTTGCCCGATTCGTTGTATACTTCTGTAACAAATTTGATTTGATGTTCCTGAGGAAGTTCAGGCACCGTTGTTTTTACCGTTAACAAATCGTCGTAGTGGGCAGGCCTAATGTATTTGGTTTCCATTGAAACAACGGGCATATGAATCCCCATTTTTTCAATTTCTTTATAAGAGAGCCCAATGGCACGCATCGCCTCTACGCGACCCACTTCAAAATACTGGGCATAATTACCATAATATACCACGTCCATTTGATCGGTTTCTGCGTATCTAACTCGAATGTTTGTATGATGCTCGTACATAGTTTTCCCTGCTTTTGTTGACAAACTTACGGCATCTATCTGTTTTTCCACAAATACCCATTAGAAAGGGCCTTACGGAGTGGTAATGCTACCTTTAAAATGGTTTTCGCTTTTTATTAAGAAAGAAACATAAACCTTTGTAAAAAAGGCCATCATACTTATGAAACTATACACTTCTATTTTATTGGCATTCTTTTTAGTGCTAGCACAAATAGGATTGGCACAAACTCCAGTTTTGCCTAATTCTATTGATGCAAGTATGCGTGATTTACAAACTTTTGTTTCGGAGAGGGCGTATGTGAGCAGTTTTCAATTAGCCAAAGAACTCAAGCGTACTTCTATGTATCAGAACAATAGTTCTGTAAAAGAAAAGGTTGATTTTTATTTGCTACTGAGTGGATTACAATTAGATGAAAAAGGAATTGTAGAGGAGGCTACTGATTTTATAAAAGCAGCCGTAGATCCTGCCTTTCGTCAAATGATGACCTATTATGTAGGCATTTATTATTTTAGAAATAACAATCCGGCGCAAAGTTTAGCCTATTTGGAAACAGCAAAACTGGCAAATCTTACCAATGCGCAAATAGGCGAAGTGAAATATTTACTAGGGTATCTCTATTTTAGTTTGGGTCAGTTTGAAAAAGCGAAACAACCGCTCGATGCTGTTAGACAAACCGTTGGCGATGTATATTATGTGGATGCCAATTATTATTACGGATTTATTGCATTCAAAGAAAAAAATTATCCGATAGCACTTAGATGTTTTGAAATTGCTAAAGTGGACGCTGCATATGGAAAACTGATTCCATTTTACAATGCGCAGATCTATTATTTTACTGGAAACGCCGAAAAAGCTTTGTCTACGGCATTAGATGCTTTAAAATCTGGTAATCAGTACTATGAAAAACCTTTGCAACAACTTGTTGGTAGATTACTTTTTGCAAAAAATGATTTTTCTGCAGCTTTGCCGTATCTAGAAAAATACGTTGCTAGCACTAAAACGCCTTCAAGCGAAGATGTGTATGAATTATCATTTTGTTATTTCGAGCAAAAAAAATGGAACAAAGCCATTGAAGGTTTTAAGAAGCTCACTACCGGAAAAGACTCCTTGTCTCAAAATAGCATGTACCTCTTGGCAAAAGCCTATTTGGAAATAGGAGATAAGGCTAATGCGCGTAATGCATTTATTTTTTGTGCCGAAAATAACAGCAATAAAGTACAAAAAGAAGTGGCCAGTTTTTCTGTAGCTAAACTGTCTTTTGAGGAGGGGCTTACCAATGAAGCATTAAAAGGTTTTCAAGAATTTCTAAAACAATATCCGCGCTCAACCTATAACCAGGAAGCCACTGATTTACTCGTTAATACCCTTGCCCGAACCAGTAATTTTAAAGAAGGTCTCAAGTTGTATGCTGGTATTAAAAATCCATCGGCCCTGGCTCAAAAAGCATACCCGTCCTTACTTTATGGAAGAGCCGTAGAACTGATCAATGATCAGTACATCAATGCTGCAGATAGCTTACTAGATCATTTGCTTGCGGCACCTAATAACCAGGACGTAGCTGTATTGGCTAATTTTTGGAAGTCTGAAATGCAGTTTAGAAAAGGGCAGTACAATGAAGGGATTTCTTATTTACAAAAATATTTGTTAGCCCCTGTTGTTAATGCAGAAGTGAATTTGAGTAATGCCTATTACAACTTAGGGTTTGCTCAAATGCAATTACAGCAATATTCCGATGCCCTCATGAGTTTTGAAAAAGCGTCGGCCACCGTAAAAACGGGTTCGCCTATATTTCAGGATCTAGTCATTAAAAAAGCTGATTGCTTTTTTATGACAAAAGATTTTACAAAGGCAATGGAGCTCTACAATCAAGTGATTGACCGTAATTATGACGCATCGGATTATGCCTATTTTCAAAAGTCTATTATTTTAGGCGCTTCCAATAAAACGTCAGAAAAGCTAGCACTTCTTCAAAAATTTGTAAAACAGTACCCAAATTCAGGACTTATAGGTGACGTGTATATGGAAATGGCTAATACTTATTTAGCATCCGAATCTTTTGCACTAGCCGTGGCTCCACTGCAGCAAATTACCTCAAGCGTTTCGCTTGCCGCCTGGCATCCGGCAGCGTATTTAAAACTCGGTGTTGCCTATTTTAATATTGATAAAAACGATGAAGCCCTTGCTTCATTTACAAGTTTACTTGCTAAGTTTCCAAATACCGAAGAATCTGAGTCGTCAATTGAATACATTAGAAACATATTTATAGAAAACCAAAAGCCGCAAGATTTTATTGCCTTTATGGAATCTAATGGAAAAGCTTTGTCTGAAACAGAAGCAGATTCATTAACTTATCACGCAGCGCTACTTCGTTATGAACAAAAAGATTTTGCAGGCACAAAAAATGGAATGAGTGCCTATATTGATAAATTCCCAAATGGCTCACATGTATTAGAAGCGCATGATATCATGGCTTCTATTTATGAGTCTGAAAAAAATTCGGTAAGCGCTGTTAAATACCTTTCCTACATCGCTTCTAAAGCCCCCAATAAATTTGCTACTGATGCAGTATTACATTTGGCAAGGGCTTATTATTTTGAACTCCGCGACTATACTAAAGCAACTAGTTATTATAAACAGCTAGATGCAATGGCCACTGACGAAGCAGTTAAAAAAGAGGCCGTGCGTGGCTTAATTAGAAGCGCTACCAAACAGTCTAATTGGGAAGATGCAATTCCGGCAGCCATGCAAATTTTGGAGATGTCTGGTGCCGCTTCTGATGATAAAGTGATGGCTAATTTTGTAATGGCAAAGTCAAAACAGCTAGCAGCCTCACTCGATACTGCTTTACTTTATTACAAAGAAGTGATAGCTTCTGGTAAATCTGAATTTAGTGCCGAAGCAAAATACCAACATGCTAAAATATTATTTGATCAAAATAAATTAGAGGAATCGGAAAAAGTGGCTTTCGAGCAAATTAAAGGTTGGGGTTCTTATGAATACTGGGTTACAAAATCTTATTTGCTACTAGGCGATATTTATCACAAGCAGCTTGATTATTTTAACGCAGAAGCAACCTATCAAAGTATTATTGCCAATGCCACTTTTGCAGATTTGAAAAAAGAAGCACAAGAAAAGTTAACTCAAGTTACCACCGATAAAGCAAAAAAATAAAAATCTACACAGATGAATAAAATTGGATTCCTTTTATGTATGACGTTTTTTTGTGTAACACATGTCAGTGCACAAGTAGCTTCAAAAAATGTGGTAGATACGGCAAAAGTGGTGACAATTACATCCGCTTTTAAGCCAAGTTTAAGACCGCAATCAAAAATTAATTTTTTGGCGGCCACTCCATTTATTGACAATAGTAAGGTAACCATGCAGTATATGGTACCTTCACAAAATATTAGTTTTGGATATCAGGCAGTTGCTGTTACGCCACTTGCTTATGTTGCAGACACAATTAAGGCTACCAAACAAAATCATTTTTTAAAAGTAGGACTCGGTAATTTAAATACCATTTTGGCAGAAGCAGGATTTAATATAGGAGATGGAGTTAAAAACAATACTTATATAGGTGGAGGTTTTAAAAAAATGAAAGGTCCTTTGTTTGCACAAGAATTTACCGATGTTAATTTCTCGATCAATAGCGCTCATCAAATAGGGGAAGACCATGATTTAAGTGTTAAGTTTACAACAGGGTCAACCACCCGATATGCCTATGGATTTATGCCATCTTCATTACCTTATACGAAGGATAATATTTTAAACAAGTACAATAGCGCCGGATTAGCAGTACACCTTGCCAATAAAACAGATGCATTTTTTGGACTTCATTATACACCTACTATTTCGTTTGATTATTTACAATCGGGTATCGATGAAAGAGAATTTGAAACCAATATATCTGCGCCGGTGTCAAAAAATTTAGGAACCGATTTTAAAGTTTCAGTACAACCCACTGCTAGTTTTTCAAACACCGTTTTACCAACGATTCCAACTAACCTAACCATTGTCAACAATTTGTTTTCGATGCCAAGTACCTTTAGTTGGATAACCAATAAGTTCCAGGTTCATTTAGGGGCTGCTCCAACTATCAACAATGGAACCTATGCAGTATTGCCACAGGTAACGGGTGTTGCCATACTGCCAAATAATGGGCTACGCATTGAACTAGGTTGGGCAGGTCATTTTGAAAAAAATAATTTACGTTCATTGGCTGCTTTTAATCCCTGGGTTCGCATCCATAACAGTTTTTCAAACACAAAAATTACGGAACAGTTCTTAGGCGTCAAACTTCCAGTTGGGGATCATTTTACTTATGGCGCAACCCTCTCTTTATTAGAATATGAAAATCAAGCATTGTTTATAAATTCATTTAAAGACGGAAGGTTGTTTGATGTGTTATTTGAACCAACGATGCGTGCGGTTCAGTTACAAGCAAATATTAGCTATACCTTACAAGACAAATTAAACATACTAGGCGGTATTACATACAAAAAGTTTTCTGGTTTAAAGGTTCAAAATGAAGCGTGGGGATTGCTGCCTCTTGAACTAAATGGGTCATTACATTGGAAGTTCTCCAAAAAACTTTCTTTTACATCTTCGCTTTATGCTTGGGATGGGGCACAAGCAATGAGTGCGCAAGCGGTCACCAAAAAACTCCCTGCTGCTGCCGATTTTTCGTTGGGAGCAACCTATACAGTAGTAAAATCTGCTAAATTTTGGGTACAGCTAAACAATTTATTTGATAATAGGTACCAGCGTTGGAACCAATATGAAGTTTTTGGCCGAAATGTTGTGGCGGGATTTGTATATTCGTTCTCTGGAAAATAGTAGGCGCATGTTAGACCATATATACCCTTATTTACTGGTTCATAAAAAGCTGCAATTGGCTGGCATAGGTACACTTGAAATGGTACCAGTTTCGGCTGCTATTGATCCAAGTGGGTTACATATTTCAGCGCCTTACGAGAAAATAAATTTTACACCTGGTCAAGTGCTTACCAATACATCATTTATTGCTTGGGTAGCAGCACTCGATCATATTGATATCGAAACGGCTTCATCAACAACCCATGCTGCCATAGAAGAGCTAGCTTCAAGCTTACAATTACAACAGCCGGTACTTATTGCTGGCGTTGGTAATTTTTGCAAAGAGGGTCTTGGTATTTCATTTACGGCGCATGAGCCTTTGTATGCTGTTCAGGAAGCGCTTCCGCTACCAACTGGTTTGCAGTGGTCATTTAAAAAAGGGTTATTGTACAAAGCGCAGCCATTATCTTTTATGGACAGATATTGGTGGGTTGCAGCGATTCTTCTTTTTACCGCTGGGGCAGCTGCCATTTTCAATTATTTTTTGAATATTAACGATCAATTTTAATTCGCCTTTTAATGGCATCTACCATTCATTACCAAGCTTGTCCTATTTGTGCATCAGAATTGATTGACAAAATCTATGTTGCCAAAGACTATACCGTTACTGGTGAATTATTTGAAGTATGGCGCTGTGCAACATGTAGTGGAGGATTTACCCAAAACGTTCCGGATGCGGCTACCATTGGGCCTTATTACGCTGCAGAATCATATGTTTCACACACAGATAGTAGTAAAGGATTTATTAATTCGGTGTATCATAAAGTAAGAAGCTATGCACTCCTAACAAAGAAAAATTTAGTTACGAAACTCGTTGGTATAAAAACGGGTGCATTGCTTGATATTGGCGCAGGAACCGGGGCTTTTGTAAACACCATGCAATCTAGTGGGTGGCAGGTAACAGGCCTCGAGCCAGATGCTACGGCTGCAAAACAAGCGCTGATTAAATATAATATCCAGTTACAACCAGCAGATACAATTTATACATTAGGTTCCCATCAGTTTGACGCCATTACCATGTGGCATGTGTTAGAACATGTGCACGATTTGCATGGTTATTTTAATCGTTTTTTGGAGGTATTAAAAACAGATGGTGTACTTGTAATTGCCGTTCCTAATTATACGAGCACCGATGCTACCATATATGGGAAAAATTGGGCGGCCCTGGATACACCTAGACATTTGTATCATTTTTCTCCAGCTAGCATGGAATTACTTGCAAACAAGCATGGGTTTAAGCTAGTGACCAAAAAAGCCATGTGGTTTGATGCTTTTTATGTAGCTATGTTAACCGAGCAGCACAATGGTGGATCCTTTGTAAAAGCAATACTAGTGGGGCTTTGGTCCAATCTAACAGCACTATTGGATGTCAATAAATGTAGTTCAGTGATTTATGCTTTTAAGAAGAAGTAATAGGTTGTTAGAACCTATTGTAAAGTTACTTTATAAATAGCCGGCCAATTTTTACCAGTAATATAGGCGGCCTTTGAAACACTATCATACGCAATCCCATTTAATACATTTGTTTCTGTGGTAATGGGTTGGTTTGTTTTTTGCAAAATATTTGTAAAGTCAAATTGCTTTTCTACTTGTCCTGATGTAGGGTTGATGGCTATTATTTTATTTTCACCCCACACATTGGCGTATATTTTTCCATCTATCATTTCTAGCTCATTGAGTGAGGCGATATAGCCATTGTTATCATATACGCCCAAGGTTTTTTCGATGGCTAGGGTAGCTGGGTTTACAAAATATAAATTACTAGTTCCTGTGCTAATAATAAGCTGATTATTGAAATGGGTAATGCCCCATCCTTCATAATTCCAATTTAGTTCCTTTTCTTTTTTGAAGGTATTGGCATCATACACAAATACTTTGTGGTTTTGCCAGGTAAGTTGGTAGATTTTGTTATTGTAAACGGCTATACCTTCTCCAAATAAACTATCTGCAATGGATAGGGTTTGTAATGCTTTTCCGGTGGCAAGTTCTGTTTTAAAAAGCTTGCTTTGGCTCGTAAGGCCGGTCCCTTCGTAAAGGGTATTGTTGTGCCAAATAAGTCCTTGGGTAAAGGAACTTGTATTGTGGGGATAAACCGCTACAATATTATAAGTGCCATTGATAGGCGCTTGCACCGCTACTGCCGGCGTGGTTTCAACTGCATCCGAATCTTGATCGGATTGACATCCAAAAAGGGTAGTAGCGGCAAGTAAAAAGTATATAAGATTTTTTTTCACGGCAGTTTGAGTTATATTAAACATTAAATCTGAAATGCATAATATCGCCATCCTTAACAAGGTATTCCTTCCCTTCAATTCTTAATTTACCATTGTCTCTACAAGCCGCTTCACTCCCTAGGTTTACATAGTCATCGTATGCAATTACTTCCGCTTTTATAAATCCTTTTTCAAAATCGGTGTGGATTACGCTAGCAGCTTGAGGAGCTTTCCAACCTTTTAAAATAGTCCAAGCTCTCACTTCTTGAACACCAGCAGTAAAGTAAGTATCTAAATTTAATAATTTATAGGCAGATCTAATTAAACGGTTTAATGCCGGCTCCGTCATTTTGTATTCCTCCATAAACATTTGCTTATCATCAGCTGATTCTAATTCTGCAATTTGAGCTTCAATGTTATTGCACATTACAATGACCTGTGCACCTTCCTCAGAAACAGCAGCGGTAAGCATTTCAGAATATTTATTGCCGGTATGCATACTCGCTTCATCTACGTTGGCAACGTATAAAACAGGCTTGTCGGTGAGTAAAAACAAATCAGCTACGGCTACATTCTCTTCTTTTGAAAGCCCTAACGAGTAAATACTTTTACCGGTTTCTAAATGATTTTTACAACGGGTCAATATTTCAAACTCCGCTTTTGCTTTGGTATCAGAACCTACACGCGCCATTTTTTCTACGCGTTGCATTTTCTTTTCTACACTTTCTAAATCCTTTAATTGTAGTTCAGTATCAATAATTTCTTTGTCACTTACGGGATTGATAGCACCTTCTTCTCTTAACACGTTTTCATCTTCAAAACAACGAATCACATGAATGATGGCATCTACTTCTCTGATATTTCCTAAAAATTTATTACCGAGTCCTTCACCTTTGCTCGCACCTTTAACTAAGCCTGCGATATCAACAATTTCCATTTGGGTAGGAACAATGCGGTCAGGAATTACCAGTTCCGCTAATTTACTTAAACGTTCGTCGGGAACGTCTACAAGGCCTACATTGGGCTCAATGGTACAGAAACGGTAGTTGCTAGCCTGGGCTTTAGCGTTAATGCTTACTGCATTAAATAATGTTGATTTTCCTACGTTGGGTAGTCCTACAATTCCTGCCTTTAAAGCCATAATTGAAACCTTTTTAATTAAGGTGCAAATATAGCTCCAATATTTTTTATATTCACCCCATAAATTAACCCTGATGGCACTAAATATTGTATGGATCGCCTTTTTTATTGTGGCTTTTGTAATTGCGCTTTACAAGTTTTTGTTTTTACACGATACAGAAGTGTTTAAAAACCTTGTAGATGGGATGTTTGATACTGCAAAAGGCTCGGTTATTGATGTGGCTTTTCCGCTTGCTGGCACCATGGTTTTCTTTTTGGGGCTCATGAATATTGCAGAGCGTGCCGGTGCCATTAACTGGATAGCTCGCTTGGTTAATCCTTTTATGAAAAGGCTGTTTCCTGAAGTGCCTGATAAGCACCCAGCAATGGGGCAAATGGTGATGAATTTTAGCGCTAATATGCTTGGGTTAGATAATGCAGCAACACCTTTTGGATTAAAAGCCATGGAAAGCCTACAATCCATAAATCCCGATAAAGAAAAAGCAACCAATGCACAAATTATGTTTTTGGTGCTGCATACGAGTGGCCTTACTTTAATTCCACTCACCATTATTTCATACCGTTTAGCAGCAGGCTCCACAGAGGCGGCTAGTATTTTTATTCCCTGTGTACTAGCTACTATTTGTACCACACTTGCCTCTATATTTATTGTAGGGTTTAAGCAAAAATTAAAGTGGGACAAAGTGCTTTTAACATGGTTGTTGGGCCTAGTTGCGCTGGTAGCAGGTATGTTATTTTTTGTACAGCAAATGGGGGCGGAGCAAAAAGAAATATTTAGTAGGGTTACAGGTAATATGATTTTACTTTTACTTGTAGTGCTTATTATTATTGGTGGAATGATTAAAAAAATAAATGTATTTGACGCCTTTATTGACGGTGCCAAAGGAGGTTTTGATGTGATTTTAAAAATTATTCCATACCTCGTAGGTATGCTTGTAGCCATTCGGGTATTTAGAGACAGTGGTGCACTTGGTTATTTGGTGGATGGGCTTAGTTGGGTGATTGGATTAACCGGCGTAGACACAGCATTTACGCCCGCTTTACCAGTAGCTATAATGAAACCATTTAGTGGTAGCGGTGCGAGAGGACTCATGATAGATATAATGAAGTCAAATGGCCCCGATTCTTTTGTAGGAAAATTAGCGTCTACATTTCAGGGATCTGCAGATACCACTTTTTATATTATTGCCCTTTATTTTGGAAGCGTGGGCATCAAAAAAGTACGTTATGCGATTTGGGCAGGGGTGTTAGCCGACTTACTTGGTGTAGTGGCTGCTATATTAATTGGATATGTATTTTTTAGCTAACTTTTTCGCCAGCCATTTCCATTACAATTTTCCATTCGGCGGGTTTTACCGTTTGTACGGATAGTCTACCAAGCCTTACAAGGTCCATATCTTGTAGTTTAGCATGTGCCTTGATGTCTGCAAGCTTTACCGGTTTTTTTAGCTTTTTAAAGGGCTTAAAATCAACTACAAGCCAAGCTGGATCCGGTGTGGTAGGGTCTTGATACGATTCTTTTACAACTTTAGCAATACCTACAATTTCCATACCTTCATTGGAGTGGTACCAAAAAGCGAGATCGCCTTTTTTCATGGATCTTAAATTATTGCGGGCGCCATAATTTCTAACGCCATCCCAAAATGTTTGTTTATCCTTTTCAAACTGATCCCAACTATATTTGAAAGGTTCCGATTTGATAAGCCAATAATTCATTTTGAAAACGATTTAAGTCGTAAAATACTATGATAAAAATTATGCTTCGCTTGCAAGTACGTCTGCTAAATGCAGCACTTTTAAACCCGATTGTTTGTGTGTCAAGCATCCATCAATGTGCATTAGACAGCTCATGTCGGTACTAATAATGTATTCGGCTCCTGTAGCAGCTGCGTTTGTTGTTTTTTGATCACCCATCGCAATACTAATGGGTTCAAATTTTACGGCAAAGCTGCCTCCAAATCCACAACAGGTTTCTACATCGTTCATCTCAACAAGTTCAAGGCCTTTTACTTTACTGAGTAACTTTCGCGGCTCAGTTTTGGTGTTGCACTCCCTAAGGGCTGCGCAGCTATCGTGGTAGGTAACCTTACCATTAAACGTAGCGCCAACGTCATCAATTTTTAAAACATTGATTAAAAAATCGGAGAGTTCGTAGATACGGGCCGATGTTTTTTTTGCGATGTTTATTTGAGCTGAGTTTTCGTAGAGTTTGCCATAGTAATTTCTAACAAAGCCGGTACAGCTAGCACTTGGCGATACTATAAAGTCGGTGCCATTAAAATCGTCAAGGAATTTGTCACAAACACTTTTTGATTCTGACCAAAAACCCGCATTAAACGCAGGCTGGCCACAACAGGTTTGGTTGGCATTGTATTTGACCGTACAGCCTACTTTCTCCAACACTTTTACCATGTTAAACGCTACCTGAGGGTAGAGTTGATCAATAAAGCAAGGAATAAATAACTGTACGTTCATTTATTTATTTTTCACTACCTAAACGGTAAATGTATTTGTCTGCTAAAAAGCCTTTATCCGTAGTAGGATATTTTTCCTTGATTTCTTTATAAAGTGCTAAAGCTTCTGCATTTTTTCCAGTGGTTTCTGAAAGTAGGGCAGCTCTAAATAAATATTCAGAAGCGTTGCTTTCATCTTCAGAAAAACTAGCAGCTGCTTTTTTATAATAATCTATGGCTTCGTCTTTTTTGTTTAGCTCCGCACTTGCATCACCTAAAGCGCCAATCGCTAACATTTGAATTTGTTTTGCGTCTGTAGAAAAATCTTTTAGGTATTTGATGGCATTGTTAAAATCCCCGAGTTTTAAATAACTCACACCAGCGTAGTACCCAGCAATATTTGCAGCCTTGGTACCACTATAGTTTTTAATAATATGCAATACACCTTTGTTTACACCATCGCCATTTAATACGAGGTTCGAAGAGTCTAGCGCAAAGTATTCCTGGGCTTTAAACATCGCTTCAGAAGCTTTTTCTTCTTTAGGCTTAACGATGAATTCTTGGTATCCAAACCAACCGCCCACTACTACTAAAATAACGACAGCAGCAGTAGCAATTTTTTTACCACTTGTATTCCAAAAAGCAGTTAGTCCTTCAAGGCCTTCGTTGGGTGTGTGTTTTACTTCGTTTTCTGACATGGTATTTGTTTTCTTGTAATTTTGTAAATGTGGTTAGTCTACAATAAACGGATAATTTTCGTCTAGGTAAACATCTTTTAAAACTTCGCTATCATCTGGCCAAGGGCTTTCTTCAGCAAATTTTACACTCTGCTCAACAACGGCATCAATTTTTTGATCGATGGCTTGCAGGTCAGATTCGGTGGCATATCCATTTTCTAAAATGGTTTCACGCACTTTAGTAATAGGATCTTGGTTCTTATATTCTTCAACCTCTTCTTTGGTTCTGTATTTTTGAGGATCAGATACAGAGTGTCCTTTGTATCTGTAGGTTTTCATTTCAAGTAAAGTTGGACCTTCTCCATCTCTTCCTCTTTTTACTGCTCTTGCTACACCTTCGTGCACAAGTTCAGGAATCATGCCATCAATAACATCGGCAGGCATATCGTATGCGTCTGCTAATTTGTAAATATCTGTAACATTACTAGTACGCTCAATAGAAGTACCCATAGCGTAATTATTGTTTTCACAAATAAATACCACTGGTAATTTCCAAAGCATAGCAAGGTTAAATGTTTCGTGTAAGATACCCTGACGTGCAGCACCATCACCAAAAAAACATAGAACTACATTATCTGTGCCTTTGTATTTTTCAGCGAAAGCCAAACCGCCAGCAGTACCAATTTGTGCACCTACGATACCGTGTCCACCAAAAAATCGGTGTTCAAGGCTAAAAAAGTGCATACTTCCACCTTTACCTTTGGCACAACCGGTTGCTTTACCATATAATTCGGCCATACAAGAGTCGGCAGAGACGCCTTTTGCAAGCGCTAAACCATGGTCACGGTAGGCAGTAATAAATGGATCGTCGTGCTGGGTAGCTGTCATACAGCCCGCGGCTATTGCTTCTTGGCCAATGTAAGCGTGGAAAAATCCACGGATCTTACCTGCCATTTTGTACATTTCTTCTGATTTAAGCTCAAACTGGCGAATCAGCTGCATAAGCTCGTACCAGTAGAGGTAGGTTTCTTTTGAGAATTTAGTAGGCACTAGTCAAAATTTTGAGGGGCAAATATACGGGTTAAACATTAAAAATTTAGGCTTCGTTTAGGAACGGATACTTATAATCCACGGGCGGATTAAAGGTTTCTTTGATGGTCCTTGCGCTAAGCCAGCGGTACAAATTAATGAGGCTACCAGCCTTGTCATTGGTACCTGAGGCGCGGGCACCCCCAAACGGTTGTTGGCCCACTACAGCCCCTGTGGGCTTATCGTTGATGTAAAAGTTACCTGCGGCATGGCGTAATTTATTGGTAGCCAGCTCCACAGCCGCTCTGTCCTGCGATATGATGGCCCCTGTTAAAGCGTATTTTGACGTGGTGTTAACCAGATCCAGGGTTTTTTCAAAGGCCTCGGCTTTATAGGTGTAAATGGTTAAAACCGGTCCAAAAATCTCTTCGCACATGGTTACATACTTAGGGTCAGACACTTCAATAACTGTTGGCTCCACAAAATAGCCGTCTTTTTTGCTGTAATTGCCACCCACGAGTATTTTGGCTTTTGTATCTTTTTTAGCCCTGTCAATATATTTTGCAATATTGTTAAATGACTTTTCATCAATAACGGCGTTTACAAAATTAGAGAAGTCTTCTACGGTTCCCATTTTCATGGATTGCACCGCTGCTACTAATTTAGTTTTAATGGCAGGGGCAAGGTTGCTTGGTAGGTATGCCCTCGAAGCAGCAGAACATTTTTGTCCTTGAAACTCAAAAGCGCCTCTTGCAAGTGCAGTAACAACGGTATCAACATCTGCCGATTTATGCACCATTACAAAATCTTTACCACCTGTTTCACCAACAATGCGCGGGTATGATTTGTATTTTGGAATATTTTCACCAATCACTTTCCACATATTATTAAATACACCGGTAGAGCCTGTAAAGTGTACCCCCGCAAAATCTGGATGTGAGAAACATACTTCACCAATGGTAGGTCCGTCCACATAAATTAAATTAATAACACCATCCGGTAAGCCGGCTTCTTTTAAAATGCGCATAAACATTTGTGCAGAATAAATTTGTGTGTTGGCAGGTTTCCAAACAACGGTATTGCCACACATTGCAGCAGAAGTAGGTAGGTTACCACCAATGGCAGTAAAGTTAAAAGGTGTTACAGCTAAAACAAATCCTTCTAAAGGGCGCCATTCGAGGCGGTTGTGCATGCCTGGTGCCGATGCGGGTTGTTGCTTATATATTTCACTTAAAAAGTGAACATTAAAACGTAAAAAATCGATGAGCTCACAAGCAGCGTCAATTTCTGCTTGGTATACATTTTTACTTTGACCAAGCATAGTGGTCCCATTAATATGGTAGCGGTATTTGGTAGCGAGTAAATCAGCAGCTTTTAAAAAAATATGGGCTCTGTTTTCCCATGACATCGCAGCCCAAGCATCTTTTGCTTTTAGCGCAGCATTTACGGCGTCTATGGCGTGTTTTTTATTGCCTGCATGAAAATAGCCAAGTACATGTGCACGCTCATGAGGTGGGTGCATAGCTACTTTTTTACCGGTCCTTACGGCTTTGCCTCCAATGTACATAGGTACATCAATGACCTGTTTTTTTAAGGTAGCGATTGTTTTTTTTAGTGCAGCACGCTCCGGGCTTCCGGGTGCGTAACTTAATACGGGTTCGTTGGCGGGTTGCGGATAATGAAATGTTCCAATTGACATAATGCTATTTTTATAGTTGTCGTCTATTAATTATTCTGGTAATAAAACAAATTTTGCTTTATTGGCTTCGTTAAAATATTTATTGGCGAGTGCTTTTGTTGTTGCAACGTCAATTAAATTAATGCGAGCAGGTGCTTGTAAAATTTTAGTAGGATCTGAACCTCTAAAAATTGCTTGCTCTAATTTGTAACGCCAGTAGCTATTTTCTTTTACGTCATTTTCTAAACTTCTAGTTTGCTCGGCTTTTACTTTTTCAATATTAATTTGCGCCACACCATTTAATTTGGTTTGCTTGATTTCTTCTTCTACAAGTGCAATTAATTTTTCTACATTTTCTGGGGCACAGCCAAATCGAATAGTGATACTATATGATTTTTTAGGCTCTTTGTTAATGCCGCCACTAATGCCTACACCATATACACCACCAGCATCTTCACGAAGGGTTTCTCTTAATTTGATACCCATGGCTTTGGTTAATTGGTCTAGTTGTAATTCGTCTAATTCACCAATGCTAGATAATGTGCCCGTATAAAATAATTGTACGCTTGCCTTTGCTTCTTTGCCCATTTTTA
>JBIIZN010000109.1:0-5126 GCA_044346275.1 Sediminibacterium sp. | reverse complement strand
TTAAAACCAAACGAAACAAGCGCTCCCCTTTATTTACAAAAAGCACTTGAAACAGGCAACCGCTTACAAGACATTTTAACCGATCAGTTTAAAGTAAACAAAACGGGTAATCAAATTTTATCGGACGTACTTGCGCAAGCAAAAAAAGAAAACATCAATGCTACCATTTACACGCACCCAATTGGATTTCATGGGCATGCTGCTGGACCTGCCATAGGCATGTGGGATATGCAAGAAGGCGTACCCGGCACGGGTGAAGTTCCAATGCATTACAAAACAGCCTATTCTATTGAACTCAATGCAGCAGTAGAAATCAAAGAATGGAAAAAAATCATTCGCATTATGTTAGAACAGGATGGCTATTTTGATCAATCAGGCTTTAGATATATTAATGGTAGACAAACCAAGTTACACCTTGTAGGAAACTAAATTTGTTTGCGCTCATAGATGAGTTGAACGGGACCCAGTAAACCAGCTGGCTTTGTTGCATCTCCTTTTCGGTAGTAATGCCAAATAGAAAATGTTTTCCGGTTGCTGGAAGGCCTTGGCTTATTTTGAATAAACCAATTGGGATATGCTTTTATAGCCCTACCAAATTCTCCTCTATCTGATCCCCACTCCATATCTTCGGGCTCCTGTTCATCACCAATTAATTTATTAGCCCAGTTATTGGTAACTGCAATTTCAACTTTATTACTTCCTGGCTTTACTACTTTACTAATGTCTAGCTGATAAGGTGGGTACCAAACAACCCCTAAATCAGTACCATTTATGGTAACTGAAACAATATCATGAACGCTTCCTAGGTTAAGAAGCAACTTTGTGCCAGTTTTATCAAATGCAGGAATATTAATAGATGTACGGTATGTAGCTGTGCCAGCAAAATAACGAATACGTTTATCGGGGTGTGCACCAAAATTTGCAAGTGTATCTAAACTAATATTAAAAGGTTGCTCTAACTTAGGTGCCATATTAACCTGCCACTTTGCTGTAACCAATTTGCTTTTTATAAAATTCGGCTGCATTACTTTTGTAGTACCGTCCGAAAAATAAACAGTATCATCCATTTTTTTAATGGCGTGCTTAACGGAAGTTATTGGCTTTTTGAAAACCACAAAAACGGTTTGAAAATCATTTAAGTGAATATCAACCGTAGTTCTTTCGCCTTTTTCTTCCCAAATGTTTGCATCGATTTGACTTCCGTCTTCTGCTTGCCACAATTCGGGCTGTAGTCCTTTTTGTCTAAATGAAATACGAATATCTTGTGGCTTCTTATGTAAGTTGGTAACAAAATACAAATCCCCATCTATTCCTTTTCTATGTAAAACTTTTACAGCTCCTGAAGTATCTGCTTTCTCAACAATAAAATCTGGCGCTAGCACCTGATTGCCTGTTTGCAATAAATTAATTTTTTCAAGTAATGCTGGAGCGGCTTTAAGAGAATTTGAAACCCTTATAGCACTATAAATTCTTCCAGATGGTAATTTAATTTTTCTATCTACAAGGTTTATATTCTGATGCATGAAATCGTATGGATCAATTGCATCTTCTTGTAAATTTTGAGCTTCCCCAACACAAAGCATGTCTGAAACGGGCTCTCCATATTGTAACATTACTTGGGCCCTAGAAAGGTATTGTAAAAAAGCTTTTCCGGGTTCAAACCAGGTTTGATGTCTTCCAAAATGTGTTCCCCACCATCCCATACTCATAGCTGGCTGATACTTATCGTCAAAAGGTTGATGTACCCATGTGTGCAGTATTAAACGGTTAACTCCCGTCGCAAAAGCCCATGATGAAGTATGTTTTAAAAATTCAGGATCTTCTGTGTATTGACTATTCATAGGCCATCCCGTAAAGGCCTCTGCTCCAATGATTTTTTTACCTGCCGCATGTGCAGCCGCAGGAATTTGAATATTAATACCAGGTAAGTGTGTCCAAAATTCACCCATGGGAAGATCTGCCACTGCTGTACCTCTTAAAATACTAAAAGGCCCAGTATAAGGTTCAAACTGCAAGGTCAATCCCGCATCTTGCACCATGCGCTTACCCACTTTCCAACCATTGTCTATAAATAACTGATCTACTACTTCATTAAAATCTTGTGTAAAATTATCAGTTTCATTTTTGCTATTAATAATGGGTCCAAGACCATTTTTATCGCGATCAAAAGTTAACAACCATGTTAATGGATCATACCCTTTACGGTTTTTAAATTCTTGTCTAAATGTAGGCGTCCAATTTTGCATGTCCGCTTCATAACTATCTATTAAAATATGCTTGAATGATTTACCAATATAATTACCAACATGTTTTTTTAATGGCTCTAAAACCTGGTTCCAATGAAATTCGTTATGTTCCAAACTCATTTTGTCTACCTCTAAAGACTTGCCAATTATATCATCTGGAAGCGGGTGTGGGTTAGCCATCGAAGGAGCATGACCCATTCTGTAAATTATCCAATTACCTTGAGGCGCCTGCCAACTTATTTTACCATTAGATTGCATAAAAGCACTGATATCAATAACATCTTTTTGATTCGTAACAGCACCTTCCGGTATTGCTAAAACGGCAATGTCTTTATAAAATGTAGCTTTTGTTTTGGGCGAACCCCAACCTTCAAAAATGGGCGGCACCCCTTGTTCTAATTCCAATTCAATTTTATTGCCACCAGCCACTTCTACCTTTGTCCAAACTAGACGCTGCATTGCTTTTTCTTCGGTAACCCATGGTCCGCCTGTTGTAGAATAACCAGCTGTATTGTGTAACCCAATTTCAAGTCCTAAGCGTTGTGCTTCGGCAGCAGCATGTTTAATAGCATCCCAATATGCTTCACTCCGGTACGTTTGCGTAGGATATGGGTTGTTTAATGTTGGGATATGCGATTCCTGCACCGCAGATGCAATATTAAATATAGTAGCACCGCCAATTCCCATCGATTTCATGGCTTCCAAGTCTTTAGTGATACCCGATTTTGAAAAGTTGGATCCCATCCAATGCCACCACACATAAGGCTTAGCATTTGTAGGCGGATTGATAAAATTTGCTTCTAGTGAAGATTGTGTCACACCCTTTTTATAAACAGTGTCTTGCATTTTACAATCAGGTACGCCGAGTACCATAGACTTTACAAAAAGAGGAAGGAGAACTACGATACCTAGCATAAAAATATTTTTAGTTGCCGTAAATAATTAATTATTGAACCCTGTTTTTTCTAAAAAACTTTGATGAACTAAAATATAATAGAAAACCTGACATAACCGTAAAAAGTCCAAAAATCGAAAAAGCCCTTAACAATATATTTCCAAAATTATCTCTACCGTTATAATCCATGGTGTGAAGCATCCATAAAAAATCAAATAAGCGCCACTTATCATTTCTAAATTTTTGAACCGTCCCAAGTTCTGAAGCGACATAAACAGTAGTTTTAGAAGTATGCTCAAAACTAATGGCATAAGCAGGTAATTCACCAGAACGGTATTCGTGATGCGGATGAATACTATCAACTTTTTCTACCTTAACAACTTTGGCATCCTCTGCAAAGTGTCTTTTTGCAACAGCAACAGCTTCATCCTTTGTAAGTGGAGCTCGTAAATTACCCGTTTGCGCATCTGCCAAATGATTCATTAATTGAGCATGGTTAGTATGCGTACCCATATCATGTAATGCAGAGACACATCTAATTTGATAAAAGGGTTTACCTAAAATATCTATAAGTTGTATAGATACGAGTGAATCAATTTTATGATTTTGTTTGATAGCATCAAGTGCAATTGTTGGTGAAACGAGTTGAATGCCCGAACTAAGCAGTGGTACTCTTTTACGCAGCATATCGCCATGCACTTCATCTATATTATTCCAACTAAAATAAAGCCCCCCAATTGTCCAAAGCATAAATTGAATACCAAGTAATACACCTAGTATTCTATGCGATTTTCGTATATAATATTGTTTACTTTTTGCCATAATATTTCCTATTTCTTAAAATTCAACAATTGCTTTTACTACTTTACTATTAGGATCTAACCAGCTTTCAAAATGATTTGTTACCTCATCAAAGGCTACTCTATGTGTAAAATAGTTAATTGGATTTACCAAGCCTTGTTTTATGCAGTCCATTACATGCATAAAATCAGAAACGTCAGCATTCCTGCTAATCATTAAGGTAGCTTCTCTTTTATGAAATTCGGGATGATTAAAACTAATATTACCCTTTTGCAATCCTACTAAAACATACCTTCCGCTATGAGCAAGATATTGAAACGCATTATTAATAGCATCCAAATTACCAGTGGCATCTATTACAACAGTAGGCATATCATTACTTGTTATTTGATTGAGCGATACCATTACATCTTGCTTGAGCGGATTAATGGTATGCTCAACCCCAACATGAGTTGTACAAAATTGTAACCGATCGTCATTTACATCTACAACAATAACGTGAGCACCAGCAATACGTGCAAACTGAGCAATACCAAGCCCAATAGGGCCTGCGCCAATTACAAGCACAAATTCACCCTTCGTAACAGCAGCTCTTTTTACAGCATGGGCTCCAATAGCAAGAGGTTCTACAAGTGCTAATTCGTCTAAACTTAACCCTTCACTTTTTAAGAGTGCATGATTTGGAACCGTTACAAATTCGCGCATACCACCATCGATATGAACACCAAAAACACGCATGTTAACGCAACAATTATTTTTACCGCTGTTACAAGCAATGCAATTTCCGCAATGCATATACGGAATTATTGTAACCTTATCACCAGCAGCAAATCCAACTGCTTTTGTTTCTACAATTGTAGCTGCAAGTTCATGTCCTAAAATGCGTGGATAATTAAAATAAGGTTGCGTTCCTTCAAAAGCATGCAAATCTGTTCCACAAATTCCAATACGTTCTATTTTTAAAAGCGTTTCTCCCTCGGCAGGGGTAGGTATTTCGGTGTTACAATAATCAAACCGACCAGGCGTTGTACAAACGAGTGCTTTCATATGGCAAAATTACTGCTTTGTAAACACCATACAGTGTTGCCATGGCAGATTATCTATATTTTTATCAAATGCAAAGCCTGCTGCTTTAAATTCTTTAATAGCCTGCGTTTCACTCATCTTATGAATGGTTTTAATGG
>JBIIZN010000162.1:0-5128 GCA_044346275.1 Sediminibacterium sp. | reverse complement strand
GCCACCGGTCATGTTCTACCTGTATTGTTCATTCTATTGCCATGAAAACCAAGCGAAAACTCTACTGGAACGCTACCGATGAAACTTTTATCAATGATGATGAGGCCAATAAGCTGTTAAACCGTCCGCATAGGGCGCCCTACACCATAAAAGGGCTTTCCTAATGCATAAATAGTTCCATGTAAATCAGGTATAAAAACAATGTGTAAAAAATACAAACTCGGTAAATTTTAATGATATTTGGATAATATTTAATGATACCCATAAATAACAGGAACGTGTTAAAACAACTTTCTTTCAGACTTATCGTATTTTCTTTGTTTGTGATACTAGTAAGCGCTGCATGCGGTAAAGGCAGTGGCGGTTCTGGTGGCGGCGGTCCTGTTACACCACCAACACCTCCTCCACCCACCGAAGACGCTATTGTTTTCACGTACGATATTGATCCGGGATCAAATATTTATGCGGCGCTAGGTACAACGCAAGAAGTAAAAATTACAGTCACTTCTAAAATGCCTACAGCGGGTGTAATTACCGATATTGTTGTAAAAAAGGATTCTGATGGATCAACTGTATCAAGTTCTACACTAGCTGCTAGTACCATGGTTCCAATTAATGGTATGATTACTAATTTAGCAACAAACGTTGTTTGTACAGCAACGATCACTGTAAAGTCTGCATCTACTCCCACTAATACATCTACAAAAACTTTTAAGATAGCAAGAAAATAATTTTCTTAATCTCTAATGCAGCGCACGCTAAAACCAGCGAGCTGATTGTTGTTGGAGATAGTGAAAGTATTGGGCGGAAAAACAACATATGCTCTAGCAAATGTTGCATCCGAAAAATCGCTCGACCAGTAATGATGACCAGAGCCTCTATCTGTTAATGTACCGCCTTGATAAGCCAAATATCCTGCTGCATGTATTTTTAACACCGATGTAAAATTATTAGAATAACCATTAGCGTTTCTTACAGCCGTCCACTCCGCTTGACTTGGAATTCTCCAACCTACCCCAAGTTCAATGGTGCAGGGGTCGTTAGCAGGTTGCCAATCCTGAACAGGCGTAGCAACTGTTTTAGTCCAATGATTTGGTGTTCTTGTTGTAGCCGTATGCTTAAATCCATTTTTGTGGTTAAATTGCCAGTACCATCCGCTCGAATTTTCGGTATCATCAGTGCCACTAGCTGCTTCATTTGTAGCACCCAAATTAGAAGTGATCCAACATTTACTAGCACCACTAATGGTGGTTAAAACTGTTTTATAGGTCACCGTTTTTGCAACGGGTGCAACACCATCTGTTGTTACGTGATTGATAATAAAATCGTCGCCACAAACAAATGTTTTTGTTTTTTTACCAGTTCTTTCAAGTCCTTCACCGGTTCCTACTTTTCCATTTGTATTTACATAGGTAGTGGGTACAGTACTAATTTTTCCATTGATAGTTAACTGCGCATCAACCGTGCCTATGCAAAAAAATACAATTAGAATAAAAATAAGTGTACGCATAAAATATCTATTAATAATAATAATCAAACTGAATTCTATCATTGAGCGTTAACGCGTAACTCGCATTACTAGCAGGCGTATACGTAAGTGTTGTTCCTACGAGTGTGTATGCTGTGTTACTAATTCTTACGCCATTGATAAACATTTTTAATTTGCTATTTGCTGATTTTGTTTGTGTAAGTGTAAATACGGTTTGTCCAGCAGTAGCACTAAATTCATCGGCTATTTCACGAACCAACGAAAAATCTGTTCCATTAACTGCTGCAGTTACAGCGCTAGTTCCATTTCCTTTTACAATACCGGTAATGGTTGCAACACCTGTTCCACCATTCGCAACCGCCAACACGCCTGTTAATTTAGTAGCAGCTAAGCTTATAATTTTTGCATTTGTGATAGAGCCATCGGCAATAACTGTTGTAGCAATGGCAGCATCTACATAAGTTTTAACGGCGTTTTGCGTAGGAAACAAAACATCGCTGGTGCCAAGTGTAGTTGTAACTGATTTATTCGCTGCATTTTCTTTTGCATTAAGTGCCGTTTGTGCAAGAGAACTAATGGGTTTATTTGCATCCGAAGTATTGTCTACATTGTTAAGTGCTAAATTGGTTTTAGCAGCTGCGGCAGTACTAGCACCCGTTCCGCCATTGGCAATAGCTACTACACCGGTTAATTTACTCGCACTTAGGCTAATGATTTTTGCATCAGTGATAGAGGCATCGGCAATAGCAGTAGTTGCAATTGCAGCGTCTACATAAGTTTTAACGGCGTTTTGGGTAGGAAATAAAACATCACTAGTACCAAGCGTAGTTGTAACTGATTTATTAGCGGTATTTTCTTTTGCATTAAGCGCAGTCTGTGTAAGCGTACTAATTGGTTTATTTACATCAGAAGTATTGTCTAGATTATTGAGCGCTAAATTAGTTTTTGCAGCTGCTGCAGTGCTAGCACCCGTTCCACCATTGGCAATAGCAACAACACCGGTTAATTTACTCCCACTTAGGCTAATGATTTTTGCATCAGTGATAGATGCATCAGCAATAGCGGTAGCAGCAACTGCAGCGTCTACATAGGTTTTAACCGCTTTTTGAGAAGGAAATAACACATCACTAGTACCAAGCGATGTGTTAATTGATTTATTGGCCGTATTTTCTTTGGTATCAATGGCGGTTTGGGTTAGTGTGCTGATGGGTTTATTTAAATCGGTTGTGTTGTCTACATTGTTAAGTAATAAATTAGTTTTTGCAGCAGCTACAGTGCTTGCGCCGGTTCCACCATTTGCAATGGCAACTGTTCCCGTTAATTTACTCGCCACCATACTTACAATTTTGGCGTTGGTAATGGAACCGTCTGCAATGGTTGCTCCAGCAACAGCCGCATCTACATAAGATTTATTTGCAGCATCTGTTGCGGCTGCGGGTTGATCGGTGAGCGTTATTTTTTTTGTAGCAGCAACCGTTAAATCGCCCACTAGTGTTCCGCCATCTAATCTTAAATAACGTGCATCGGTAGAAGCTTGATTGGCTGTAATTTCTCTCCATACTGCGCCGTCATAAATAAATGTTCTACCATTATTTGCAGGAGTGGGATCTGATGAAACAATATAAATATTACTATTTGCGGGCGTGGGTACTGTTGCGGAAAAATTTCCGCCATTATACACACCGGTATAAGTTAAACTAAGTGTGAGTACTAAATCACCATTGGCATCTGGAGATGTGCCATTTACTTTTTTAATAGCTCCAACTACATCACTTACAGGAATAGTAGATGTGGTTGTAAACTGAGATGCACCCGCTTTTACATATCCACTAGTAAGTGTTGCCGATCCCGTTCCGCCTTTTGCAACAGGAACGACACCCGTTAATTTTGAAGCAGCTACACTAACTATTTTTGCATCGGTGATAGATGCATCTGCAATAGCTGTGGTAGCAATAGCAGCGTCTACATAAGTTTTAACGGCGTTTTGGGTAGGAAATAAAACATCGCTGGTACCAAGTGTAGTGGTAGCCGATTTATTAGCAGTATTTTCTTTTACATCAAGTGCAGCCCCGGTAAGTGTACTAATAGGTTTATTTACATCCGAAGTATTGTCTACGTTGCTCAGTGCAAAATTTGTTTTAGCAGCAGTAATGGTGCTAGCACCCGTACCTCCATTTGCAATAGCAACAACGCCCGTTATTTTACTAGCGCTAACACTTATAATTTTTGCATCTGTAATAGACGCATCTGCAATAGCAGTGTTAGCAATAGCAGCGTCTACATAAGTTTTAACGGCGTTTTGGGTAGGAAATAAAATATCGCTAGTGCCAAGTGTAGTAGTAGCCGATTTATTAACCGTATTTTCTTTGGTATCAATGGCTGCTTGGGTAAGTGTACTAATGGGTTTATTTACATCCGAAGTGTTGTCTACATTGTTAAGTGCAAAATTAGTTTTTGCAGCAGTAGTTGTGCTAGCTCCTGTTCCACCATTTGCAATAGCAACAACGCCCGTTATTTTACTAGCGCTAACACTTATAATTTTTGAATCGGTAATAGAACCGTCTGTAATGGTAACGCCAGCAACCGCTGCATCTACATAGGTTTTAACGGCGTTTTGGGTAGGAAATAAAACATTACTGGTACCAAGTGTAGTGGTAACTGATTTATTAGCAGTATTTTCTTTTACGTCAAGCGCGGCTTGGGTAAGTAAACTAATAGGCTTACTTATATCTGTTGTATTATCTACATTGTTAAGTGCCAAGTTCGTTTTTGCAGCAGCTGCAGTACTAGCACCCGTACCTCCATTTGCAATAGCCACAACGCCCGTTAATTTACTAGCGCTAACACTTACAATTTTTGAATCGGTAATAGAACCGTCCGTAATGGTAACACCAGCTACCGCTGCGTCTACATAAGTTTTAACGGCGTTTTGCGTAGGAAATAAAACATCACTGGTTCCAAGTGTGGTAGTAACTGATTTATTAACTGTGTTTTCTTTTAAGTCGAGTGCGGCCTGTGTAAGTGTACTGATGGGTTTATTTACATCAGAAGTATTGTCTACATTATTAATGCCTAAATTGGTTTTAGAAGTAGCCGCATCTACATAGGTTTTAACCGCGTTTTGCGTAGGAAATAAAACATCACTGGTACCAAGTGTAATAGTAGCCGATTTATTAGCGGTATTTTCTTTTAAGTCAAGTGCCGATTGACTTACCGTACTTGATAAAAACGTGTTTAATGCTGCTTGTTTAACATACGGAAGTAGCATGGTAGCTGTATCACTACTACTTAATTTACTATTTAGCGTTGTAACAACTACTGGATTAAGTTTTGCGAGGGTAACTACGCCATTAGCAATAGATGGCGCCGGAAAACTACCTGTAAGGTCGCCAGATGCTGGACCCACAGGATCTGCAGACAATGCAAATGGAACACTTTGTAACTGATTCATACCAACAAGCGAAAAATTAGACGCACCGTTTGGATCAATTTCTAATTTGATGAATTTTTTTCCAGTAGACCAATTAATAGATGCGATGGTACCAATTACATTTGTTCCACCCGGAGCACCAATTACAATCGTAAACAAACCAACATAATTGGTAGAAACGGTTTTTGTTTCTTGGTAGGTTACAATTC
>JBIIZN010000024.1:0-16694 GCA_044346275.1 Sediminibacterium sp. | reverse complement strand
TGGTTTTGATTGACTCACCCAAAAATAACTAAGATGCAGCAATTAATAAGCCTAAACCCTTTAAAATTGAGGTTTTGCCTCAAAAATAAAGGTTGTAAATTTGTAGTATGAAGCGTAAAGTAATTCTGGTCATTATGGACGGATGGGGACTTGGTACTAAAAAAATGTCTGATGCCATCCAACAATCAAAAACACCTTTTGTTAGTAGCCTTTATACCAAATACGCACATAGCACACTTGTTACTTGTGGCGAAGATGTGGGATTGCCAGAAGGTCAAATGGGTAATTCAGAAGTGGGTCACTTAAATATTGGTGCAGGTCGTATTGTATATCAAGAACTTCAACGCATTAATGTTGCTATTAAAACGGGCGAATTAGCTAACAATAAAACTTTTTTGGAAGCTGTTAACTATGCTAAAACAAACAACAAGCCACTGCACTTAATGGGACTTGTTAGTGATGGTGGTGTTCATGCGCATATCAATCACTTAACTGCTATTTGCGATTACTGCAAAGCAAATGGACTTTCCGAAGTATATATTCATGCATTTACAGATGGTAGAGACACAGACCCTAAAAGTGGACTAGGTTTTATCACCACACTTACAAAGCACCTACAAAATAGCGTAGGTAAAATTGCGACCATTAGTGGCCGTTATTACGCCATGGACCGTGATAAAAGATGGGAAAGGGTAAAGCTTGCCTATGATTGCCTCGTACATAATGCTGGGCCCCGTGCAATCAGCGCTACCAGTGCTTTAGAAGCCGCATACGCTGCTGATACCACCGATGAATTTTTACTGCCTACTATTATTGTGGATGACAACAACGAACCTGTTGCTGCTATCAAAGAAGGCGACGCCGTATTCTGTTTTAATTTTAGAACAGACCGTTGTAGAGAAATTACAGAAGTGCTAACGCAACAAGCATTTCCAGATTATAATATGCAGCCGTTACAGCTACATTACACCACCATGACGCAGTACGACCAAACATTTAAAGGCGTACATGTAGTATTTGAAAATGATAATTTACAAAATACACTTGGCGAAGTATTAGCGGCACATGGTAAAAAGCAAATTAGAATTGCCGAAACCGAAAAATACCCGCACGTAACTTTCTTTTTTAGTGGCGGCAGAGAAAAACCTTTTGAAGGAGAAAATAGAATCATGGTGGCTTCTCCAAAAGTTGCAACTTATGATTTACAACCAGAAATGAGCGCTGTTGGCATCACCGATTTATTGGTTCCAGAAATAGAAGCTGAATCTGCCGATTTTATTTGCCTAAACTACGCAAACGCAGATATGGTAGGACATACGGGTGTTTTTGAGGCAGCCATTAAAGCGGTAGAAACTGTAGATGCCTGCGTAAATAGAGTGGTAACAGCAGGTCTTGCGCATGGGTATACCCTACTTGTCACCGCAGATCATGGTAACGCAGATTTTATGATCAACGAAGACGGAAGCCCTAACACTGCACATACTTTAAATTTGGTACCTTTATTTTTAGTAGACAATGATTTAAAAGTAAACCTCAAAGCGGGTAAACTTGGAGACATTGCACCAACTATTTTACAATTAATGGAACTTCCTATACCAAAAGAAATGACCGGCAATATTTTAATATAAAAATTACCCCCATGAGCTTACTAAAAAAAATCGGGCTTGCACTTGTTGTTGTTTTAGTGGTGCTGCAAGCATTTAAACCTGAAAAGAATGTATCAGACGATCATTCAAAAAATATTGCAACCCTCTACCCAGTATCAAAAGAAGTGGACGCTATTTTAGTGAAAGCTTGTAATGATTGTCATAGCAATAACTCAAAGTACCCGTGGTATGCGGGCGTTCAACCGCTTGCATGGTGGATTAATGACCATATTGTGGATGGTAAAAAACATTTCAATTTAGATGATTTTGCCAATTATAAACTGCGCAAGCAATACCATAAAATGGAAGAAGTGATAGAGCAGGTGAAAGAAGGTGAAATGCCACTTAAATCTTATAGCCTTATACACGGTGAGGCAAAATTATCTCAAGAAGAAAGGGTTGTGCTTACAAGCTGGGCTCAATCTGTACTTGATTCTATGAAAGCCACCTATCCAATTGATAGTTTGATTAAAAAGAATTAGGCGTTAATCACTGCTCTTTTATTAGCCCGCTTAACCAATTAAGCGGGCTTTTTGTTACTTTGCAGCATGGAAATTACAAAAGCCAGCTATTTGGTTTCGAGTCCTAGTTTTGACAAATGTCCAAAGCCAGATAGGCCCGAGTATGCTTTTATTGGACGCAGTAACGTAGGCAAGTCTTCATTGATAAACATGCTTACCGGCCAAAAGAATTTAGCCAAAACATCTGGCACGCCCGGCAAAACGCAGCTCATCAATCATTTTGAAATAGAAAGTACCCAAAAGGCAAAAGCACCAAGAAGCAAATGGTTTATTGTTGATTTACCAGGTTACGGATATGCAAAAAGATCTCAAACAGATAGAAGACGATGGGAGCAAATGATTGAAGGCTATTTTAAAAAGAGAGAAAATCTTGTACAAGTTTTTGTATTGATTGATAGCAGACATGGCCCTCAAAAAAACGATTTAGAATTTATTAGTCAGTTAGATAGTTGGGGTATTGTATTTACACTTGTTTTTACAAAAATTGACAAAGAAAAACCAGGTGTTGTTAAAAGAAACGTTGAAGCATTTTTTAATGTCTTAAAAGAAAGCTGGCAGTTTTTACCTAGGCATTTTGTAACAAGCGCCGAATTAAAAACAGGAAGGCCGGAAATGCTCGCATTTATTGACACTTGCAATGAAGCTGCAACAGCAGCCGAATAATATTATAATTTATGAAATTACTTATCACCTATTTAAAGCCCTACAAAGGGCTTGTGCTTTTAGCGTTGTTTCTAGCGGGTATCAATCAAACCTTTTCTTTATTTGATCCTATGATTTTTGGGAAGCTCATAGATCAGTTTGCCAATCATGCCAAAACTAATCCAGACGGTAGTTTTAGAAGCGAAAGTGAATTTATAAAAGGCATTATGGGGATGCTTTTTTTACTCGTAGGTACTGCCATGGTAAGCAGGCTTGCAAAGGCTTTCCAGGATTATACCGTTAATGTTGTGATTCAAAAATTTGGTGCTAAAATATTTACTGATGGACTTCAACACTCTATGCGTTTACCGTATCAAGATTTTGAAGACCAAAGAAGTGGTGAAACACTTTCGATATTAACCAAAGTTAGAGCCGACACCGAAAAATTTATTGGTTATGTAACAAATGTACTCTTTGGAATTATTGTAAGTGTGGTGTTTGTGTCTATCTATGCTACTAGATTACACTGGTCAATTGTTCCGATTTATTTAGGAGGTGCCATTTTAATTGGTGCGGTTACCAACCTACTAAGTAAAAAAATTAAAGTCATTCAAAAAGCAATTGTTGGAGAAACTACAGCGCTTGCTGGTACCACCACCGAGAGTTTAAGAAACATTGAACTTGTAAAAAGTTTAGGATTAACCGACCAAGAAGTAAAAAGACTCAATACCAATACCTACAAAATTTTAGGGCTAGAACTTAAAAAAGTAAAGAACGTTCGTTCACTAAGTTTTATACAAGGAACACTTGTAAACTTTTTAAGACAAGTGATCACTTTTACACTCATGTGGCTTATTTATAGAGATGTATTAACAGTAGGTCAGTTAATTTCATTACAGTTTTATAGCTTCTTCATTTTTGGACCACTACAAGAAATTGGTAGTATCATTTTAAGTTATAGAGAAGCCGAAGCGTCTCTTCAAAACTTTCATAAGCTTATGAGCCGCGAGGTAGAAGCTAGACCCGACCATCCAACAAGTGTTGGCGCCATTCAAACCCTATCTTTTGCAGGCGTTTCTTTTCAGCACCAAAGCGCGCAGTTTAAGGCGCTTGACAATATCTCATTTGACGTTAAACTAGGAGAAACGATTGCCTTTGTGGGTCCTTCTGGCGCAGGCAAAAGCACACTCGTTAAATTATTGGTAGGACTTTATAGACCTCAAAATGGACATATCGAATACAATGGCGCTAAAGAAAATGATATTGATTTTGAAGAACTTCGAAATCAAATTGGTTTTGTAACACAGGATACACAATTGTTTGCAGGCACTATCAGAGAAAATTTAAGCTTTGTATTTCCAAATGCTACAGATTCCGAAATGATTGTGGCACTTGAAAAAGCAAGTTGCCATTCTATTTTATCCAAAGCACAACAAGGCTTAGATAGTGTTATTGGTGAAGGAGGATTAAAACTCAGTGGTGGAGAAAAACAAAGGTTGTCAATTGCGCGTGCATTACTTAGACATCCTCACCTACTTATTTTTGACGAAGCAACGTCATCACTCGATAGTATAACAGAGGAAGAAATTACAAGAACCATTCATGCTATTTCTGAAGAGCGTGAACAAATTACGGTCATGATTGCACATAGACTTAGTACGATTATGCACGCCAACAGAATTTATGTATTAGAAAAAGGACAGATTGTTGAAACCGGAACCCATGAAGCATTACTCGCCGAAAAAGGACTTTACTTTGCAATGTGGCGTCAACAAATTGGAGAAAGAAAAGTAACGCGTTAATTTGAGACTCTAATCTTTTCCGAATTTCTTTTTAATGTATTCAATCACCGAAGGATCTTCAAGACCTTCCATATCACTAAGCTCTAGCTCAAGAGCCTTGGTACTTAACTGAATTTCCAAAAATGAAAGTAGTAAAGACGCAGAAAAAGACAATAAACTAATTGCAAAAACTACATTGGCCGCAAGCATAAACTGCACATAGATCAGATACATACAAAAAATACATCCTAAAAAGGTAACTACCCCAAGTGCTTGCATATTTTTGATAAGCTTTAGACGGTAGCGAAGATTTTTTATTTGTCCGTGAATAATATGTTTTTGTTCTTGGCTCTGGTATTTATCATGCAAATTTCTAACCCTGCTACTGAGGGCTAAAAACCGATTGGTATACGCTAACATAATTAGGCTGATTGCCGGAAACAAGAGTGCGGGTGTATTGAAACTAATTTCCATCATACAAAGTAAGCAAGAATACGAACACAAACCTATTTGACTTTCAACATCGTATGTACTTGTTGCACCGACATGTTTTGCAGCCTAGCATAGTATACGCCAGTTGGCAAGCTACCTGAATCAAACACAACCGTATAGGTCCCTGGGGCGTAATCACGATCCGTTAAATTTGTAATGACGCGTCCTAACATATCCATTACCTGAATTAGGGTATGGCCTCCTGCCGTTTTAAATGATATAACAGTTTTGCTAGTGAACGGATTTGGGTAATTATGCACCAAATCTTCTCCAGATAAATTAACCGCTTTTTTACAAGCTGCTGCATTAACAAGTGGTAAGGTTTGGAAGTTTTTAAGCATGATTTGTTCTAGATCTGTATCTGACACACAGAGCCAATTGGACAATAGCGTTGCGTATACACTTCTAAAATCAAATTCGAAAGGTACGTTTTCACCTACACTAACATTAGCGCCGAATTTTGGTGTAGCACCCAGTACACCAGGTATTACATTTTTTCCAAAAACAAATAATGGCGCTGCTGCACCGTGATCGGTTCCAACACTACCATTTGATTTTACGCGTCGTCCAAATTCAGAAAATGTCATACCTGCTACACGATCATCCACACCTAAAAATTTAAGGTCTTTTTGAAAGGCCCTAATGGCATCACTCACTCTCCCTAAAAGGGAAGCGTGAGAACCCGTTGTTGTATCAGAAGCATTTACTTGTGAAGCGTGCGTATCAAATCCGCCAAAATTAACCATGTATACGCGCGTTTTTAAACCACCTTTAATGAGTCTTGCAACAATTTTTAATTGATCTGCTAGTGAATTACCTGTAGGATACGTAACCTGCGTGGGCACTTTAGCTGCAGCATCTTTAATAACAGCAGCATACTGCTGTGTTTGTTGCGCAACCATACGTACAAAATTTAATTCTTTACCTGCAGGGGTATTAGGAGCCGTATCACGAACGCCATTAATTAAATTATAGAAACTAGACGTATTACTTATACTCATACCCATGCTTACTGCAGGGCCTTGAAATGTTAGAGAGGTAGCAGATCCAATTTGAATAGCAAGCGGATCTGTCATTGATGCGTTTGGATATCCATTGGGGAAATTAGGAAATTCAGCATCTAAAAACCTACCTGCCCATCCACTATTTACCACAGTAGTGCTATCACTAGCACTCATCCAAATATCGGTGGCTCTAAAGTGAGAAAAATTAGGTCTTGGATATCCCACAGATTGCACAATATTTAATTCTCCATCATTGTACATGGCCTGAAGGCCTGTCATAGCTGGATGTAAGCCTGCTTTGGTAACACCCGAGAGTTTTAAAACCTTGTCTTCAGGGATATAAATATTAGAACGGGCATTTACATAATTAGAAAAATTATCAAGCGGAATAACCATGTTTAAACCATCATTACCGCCATTCAATTGAACAATAACAAGGACATGGTCATTTTCTACAGCAGCAGGTAATAAGAGTGATTGCGCAATAGCGTCTTCAGCACCAAATGCCTTAAAAGAAAATCCACCAACAAGTGCAGGCATCACCACACCAACGGGGACAGTATTTTTTAAAAAAGCTCTACGTTTCATGGGGGATGTTTTATGCTAGTTGATACTCGGCTAGGTTCATTAAATATTTTACAAGGTCACGTATTTTAGTACGTACAGATGAAGTATTGGCCGCATTGGTAGGGGTAGAAATATATAGTTCCCATGCCTGCGTCCAATAAATATCGAGGCTTTGGCCATTTAATAAAATATCTTTTTTAAGCTGCGCTTTGGAAGCAGCAGAAATATCAAGGCCTAACAAACGCTCTGTTAACTCAGCAATAAATGCATTAGGATCACCTGGATTTGAAAATGTTCTTGCATAAGCCAGTGGATCGAGTTGTATTTTTTTACTATTAAAAGTATAACCACTTACTAGCATGGTATCAGTGAATTGATTGCGCTTTGGTAACGTATCACTATTGATCCAAACTTCATTGAATTGGGGTTCTTGGTAATACGCTTTCCATCCACTCACATCGGGCGGATCACCTAAATTTTGCTGCATATTACTTAGCCAACTAACCATATAATTATAAAATCCATAGTTGGCAAAATAATCTGATTCAGGTTGAAATACAATTTCAGACTCTCTACAAAATCCAATCACTAATTCGGCAGGACTTTTAATAACGCAACCACTAGATAATGTATCAAAGAAATGTTCACTTTTTAAAAGTTTATCTAGTACCGGTAATATTTCATAATTACTAGACCTAAATAAATTAGCAAGCGGCGTAATAATATTTTGCTCTACTGTATCATCAATATCATAATACACAAACCACCTATAAAGCCTTCTACACATGTATTTTGCTACTTCTTGGGTAGCAAAAATCATATTGAGTAAATCATCTAATTCTTGTTCACCACCTGTAGCAGAATTGCGCCCAGTGATCACTGTATTATTATAAAAAGAAGAGAAAGTTTTATTGGTAGGGTCATGCCTAGAAGCTGTAAAGTAGGCGGTCAGCGTGGTTGCATTATTACGCCAACCGGTTAATACCCTAGCTGCTGCTTTAACATCCGCTTCGGTATACAATGAATCTGGTCCTTTGCCGCAACAAAAAAGTTCCTGTATTTCACGCGCATAGTTTTCGTCTGGCGCAGCAGCTGTATTGAGCTGTCCATTCAAATAAACAAGCATAGCCGGATCCAGCGTTACATTTTTGGTAAGTGTTTTAAAATTACCAAGGGCACTAGTGCGCAGCAAATGATGGTGCTTGTATATATATTGCGCATTGCTTACATCATTCATTTCTGTAGCAAAATGATTGTGCCAAAAAAGCGTCATTTTTTCACGAATACTGCGGTCCTGGTTCACAAGATTTCCAACCCACCACTTCTTAAAAGAAGCCCGTCTGTAACTGGCAATGGTTCCGTCATTATTAAGATCACCCACCCAAGTGGTTCCCGCCGCAATATTAGTATCCGGAACGAGTGTAGATGCTGCTACCACATATTCTTTAACCGGAGGCGCCGGCAACGGCGCCGTAGGATTCAAAAGTTCATTGATAACCTCCGTAACAGATTTACCAGAAAAGTAGGACATGTCGGCTTTGGAGGCACCAAATAGCGTACGCCTTAGTAAATGCCTGAGCTCGGGAGCACCAAAACTGCCAGCATAAGGCTGCAATCCAGTGGTTGGCGGAGGTACGTTCTCAGTAAGTCTATTTCTTTCCATGGTAACTGGGTGGGGGTGTTTACAGTATAAATTGGACCTTAAATTAATGAATTTATACTTAAAATATACTCTTTTTCCCCTTTTTTTACCTAAATTAGAAGGACAATTAACCTTATTCAATGACCGAGCAAGCTATAATTGCGGGTTGCTTACACAACGACGCTGCTGCACAAAGGGAGCTATTTAATTATTATAGCCCAAAAATGCTTAGCGTATGCTACCGGTTTGCACAAAACAGAGAAGATGCAGAAGATATGCTGCAAGAAGGGTTTATTAAGGTGTTCACACAAATACATACGTTTCAAAACAAAGGTTCATTTGAAGGCTGGATTAGACGCATTATGGTTCACACCAGCATTAACTTTTTAAAAAAGTACAAGAAATTTACAGAGAGTTTAGATTTAACAAGTGCAGAAAACTTGGAGGTAAAAGAAGAATCAATTGCTTCCATTATGCAATCTAAACAAGTTGTTGAATGTATTAGACTATTACCTATCGGTTACAAAACAGTACTCAATTTATTTGCAATCGAAGGATACAGTCATAGAGAAATTAGCATTTTATTAGACATTGAAGAAAGCACAAGCAGAAGCCAATACACAAGGGCCAAAAATATGCTTTCAAATATTTTAATTAAGAAAAGAATTATTGAAGCACCCAAAGAGAAATTTGAGTTGTTGGCGGTGATACAAAAATAATTAGGTGAAGTAGGTAGATATGGAAAAGAGGAATCAACTAGATGCTATTGAGGAGTTTATACTTGACGAGGTAAACCAGCACAAGATGTATCCATCTGGTCGTGTTTGGGAAAACATACGTACCGAAGTGCAAGGCAAACGCTCTTGGCCTGCGCTTACTATAATATCATTAACCGTCCTTGTAGCACTTACCATTTCAACTTTTGTAGTAACACAAAAGTCTGGGCCTATTTCATTGAATAATACTATCTCAAAAACTAAAGTAATTTCACAAAAACTTGAAAAGCCTTTTACAACGTATCATTCCAGCGCACAAATTGCTGCCGTAAAACCTACAAATGAAACTCGGATTAAGGTAACGAAAATAGAACCTCCCATTGCAATAATTCAAGTAAGTAACCCTATAATAGAGGCTGTTTCTACTGTCGCAAATGATTTACAAGCAGAAAAAAATATTCCTACCACAAGTACTGAGTCGTCTTTTAACGCGAAAGAAGATTTTGAAGCGGCAACTACTTTTTCAACTACTAGTAGTGATGACAAAATAATTAATACTTCTCATTTACCAGCGCTTATAAAGCAACCGATTTATAATAATTTTGATCTTACTTCAAGCCTTAATAGCAAACAAAAAAATAGAAAATATAGCGTTCAATTTTATGCTACACCTTCTGCCAGTTTTAGGGTGCTGAGTGACCAAAAGGTAAAAGAATTAATTCAACCATCACTTATTGCTATACCGCTTACGTCGCCAACTTCACAAACACCAACATTCAATCAAGCCGTAAGACATAGGCCTGATATTGGTTTAGAACTTGGCCTCACATTTAATTATCCAGTTACAAATAAATTACAATTCAAAACAGGACTTCAAGTTAATATTAGACAATACCAAATTGATACTTATGAAACACGCGCAAATGCGGCAACCCTTTCACTGGTTAATGGCGGTCGTATTCAAACAGTATCAGTGATGTCGAGCTACAATAACAATGTAGGATTTAGATCTGCCAAACTTAATAACAAAGTGTATCAAATTGCTATACCAATTGGACTCGATTATCAAGTTTTGAAATTTAAAAAATTTGGTATTCATACCCAAGCTACTATTCAGCCCACCTATAATATTAACAAAAACGTTTACTTACTATCTACCGATTATGCAAATTATGCTGCCGGTAATGACTATGTAAGAAAGTGGAACATCAATACCAGTGTTGGTATTCAATTTAGCTATCAAAAGGGAAATACCATTTGGCAGTTAGGTCCGCAAATAAGGTACCAAACACTACCCACCTACAACAACCCTTACCCAATCAAAGAAAATTTGATAGATTACGGCTTCCGAATAGGTTGGAGCAAACAGTTTAAGTAATTTTACGGTATGAAATCTTTAATTCTAGCATGTATCGTTTGCATGGTCGCAGTCGCCTGCAGCAATTCAAAAGAGGAATCGAAAAATACGGTTACAGCAGCTGATACCACAAGTTTTTATCCGATAGCCTCCTATATCAATGATCAAGTAAAATATTTTGATAGTTTAGGAGTTAGGTTTAGTGTGGTTACAACAGAAGGCGTAAAAAAAGACAGTATTACTGCTCAAATTGCTGATATCATGCCAATGATTCAATCATTTATAGATGCGGATATTAGCGATAGTATTCGAAAAAAGAACTATAAAGAATCTGTGTTTCGTGACGCGGGAACTGCAAGTTTAAATATCAACTATACGCCCATGAATGCTTCGGCTCCAATAAGAAATATTGACATATTAATGGATGATCAAACCTCGCTTATAAAAAGATTATTTATAAGAAAACAATTCCAAACAAAAGACACTACAAGCACAGAACAATTGAGTTGGAAAACAAATGAGGGATTCACCAAATCAATTAGCAATGAAGCTGGTAATGGCTTTTTACTCAACAAAACAATTGCTGTTCGCGTTATACTTCCATAAATGACCCAGGAGCAGTATCAACAATTAGCACACAAATTACCCTCAGACCCCGGCATCTACAAGTATTATGATGCGAGTGGTATACTTATATACGTTGGTAAAGCCAAGTGCTTGAAAAAAAGGATTGCATCCTATTTCACAAAAAATCAAAATAGTTTTAAAACCATAGAGCTCGTTCAAAAAATTGAACGTATTGAGTTTACCATTGTAGATTCGGAGCAGGATGCGCTTTTGTTAGAAAACTCCCTAATCAAACAATATAAACCTCGTTATAATATATTACTAAAAGACGACAAGGGATACCCTTACTTAGTAATTAAAAAAGAACATTTCCCTAGGGTTTTTTCTACTTGGAAAAAATACAATGATGGCTCAATATACCTTGGTCCATTTACTTCTAAAGGAACCATTAGAGAAGTGCTAAGTTTTATCAAACAATTTATTCCGCTTCGCACTTGTAAGCTTAATTTAAGCAAAGAAAATATCGATAAACAAAAGTTCAAGCCTTGTTTAGAGTATCATTTAGGCAATTGTTTAGCTCCCTGCGCAGCACTACAAACAGAAGATGACTATTTAGATAGCTTAGAGCAATTAAAGAATATGCTTAAGGGAAATATGAGCCAACTAATGGGTCATTTAAAAAAACAAATGCAAGCGCATGCCGAGGTCTTAGATTTTGAAAAGGCGGCTTACCTAAAAAATAAAATAGAACTCTTACAAACCTATCAAGAAAAATCGGTGGTAGTAGGTAAGCACTTTTCAAACCTAGACGTGTTTTCAATCATTAAAGATGGTAAACTAGCTTATGTTAATTACCTCATGGTTCAAAATGGAAGCATCATACAAACCCATACGGTTCCATTAGAAGGAAAGTTAGACGAACCCGAAGATGAATTATTATGCTTTGCAATCGAAAGAATTAGAACCGATTTTAATAGCCTGAGTAATGAAATTATTGTCCCTTATCCTATAGAGTATTTTGATAAAAATATTACCATCACCGTACCTAAATTAGGAGATAAAAAAAAGCTACTAGACCTCTCTATTAAAAACGTAACTTATTTTACCAGAGAAATACAACTTAAAAAAATATTACGGCTAGAAGGTAAATCAGACAGTGAAAAGAAGTTTGTATTAACTGAACTGCAATCCTATTTACAATTACAAGAAACACCTATACATATAGAGTGTTTTGATAATTCTAATTTTCAGGGAAGTTTCCCAGTTTCTGCGATGGTTTGTTTTAAAGATGGAATGCCTAGCAAAAAAGATTATCGTCATTATAATGTAAAAACGGTGGAAGGCATCAACGATTTTGCCACTATGAAAGAAGTGGTTTACAGGAGGTATAAAAGGGTAATGGAAGCTGGTGACCCAATGCCACAGCTCATTGTAATTGACGGTGGCAAGGGGCAGCTAAGTGCCGCACTCGAAAGCATAGAAGCCCTAGGACTCACTGGCAGCACAACACTGGTAGGTCTTGCTAAAAATGAAGAAGAACTTTTTTTTGCAAATGACAGTCAGTCATTAAAATTACCCTGGGATAGCGACAGTTTAAAACTGTTAAGAGGCATTAGAGATGAAGTGCACCGCTTTGGGATTACGTTTCACAGAAACAAAAGATCAAAAGGAACTTTTACAACAGCCCTTGAAAATATAGAAGGCATTGGCCCCGCAACTAGAGATTTACTACTTAACCATTTTAAATCGGTAGCTAACATAAAAAAGGAGCCCGTAGCAAATATTGCGGCAATTATTGGCGCCAGAAAAGCAGCCGCGCTTCAAAAATTTTTTGAGGCTAACCCATAAAAAAAGGGACTTGAAAAGTCCCTTTTTTTATTATTCAGTTTCAAAATTAATAAGACCATAAGTCTTGTTCGTAATTGAAAATTCTTTCTTTAATATTTTCACCTTCTAACAATCTAAATAAAGGATTCTTAAATAATTGGCTTAAGGATTTATCGTTAGGATTGTTATTGCTAGACTTCACAATGTAACTAGAGAAGAAACGACTTTCAAATAGCTCTTCCCATGTCATACGCCCAGCGTAGTTTTTAGGATTGTAAACATTGTACTTATTTAGGCTTTTACGTAATTCAGGATAGTAAACCCAAAATAATGTTTTTGTTGTTGACTTACCTTTAATCATGATTTTTGCAACTGGAGCAATGCCTATAATTCTGCAAAAAAGTCTACCCGCTTCTTTGTCTACTATCCACTGCTCTTTTAAACGAAATGTATAAATAGAATCAGGATTAGGAGTAAACTTAGTATCTAGAATAATACTTGTATCATAAACAGTTGGGAAAGTAGCATTTTGCACCAAAATAGTATCAAATTTGCCTTTCATCATTTTAGAGATATCATCATAAGCCAATTGTTTGGTAAAACGGTCATCTCCACCTTCTGCAGAAAATGCAGCAACATTATCATTTTGAATCGCATTCAACAAAATTGAAAAAAAACGTTGGTCACCGGTATTGTCTTTACCAGGGTACATAAAAGATTGATTCATTTTTTCTCTTGCATCAATCTCACGCCAAATAAATTCGGAGTATAACCAATCATCTTCTCTTAGATGCTCGTACTCTAATGGATTTTTTGAACGGTCTGTTTTACGATCGGCAAGAGTTTCGTTCCGTAAACTTTTAGGAACCACTTCACCAAAACCTCCAACAATAGTTGTGTCATAAGTTTTACCTGGTTTAGGTGGCGTTACGGCACTACTACTAGTGCTTGGTGTTGCCGCAGGCGTAACAGATGGCGTACCTGTTTTTTTTGTGGTATCAATAGCCGCTGCTGTTTTTTTACCTTTTAAACCCACAAATTGTGCATTTGCGCTACTAATAATAGAGCAAATGGCTAAACCAACTATAAATATTTTTTTCATATAAAACTACTTTATTGCAATATGAACGTAATGTTTTGATCTAATTTTCTAGTGCCACCCCCTGGCTCCAATACTCTAATTTCACCAATGGTAACTGTAGTTCCTGCCTGGCATCTTTTAATCAATGCTTGTGCTGATCCATCTTTAAATGAACCATTATTTACCTCTGTATATTCAGTTTCATCAAAGCCTTTGCCAGAACAAATAAGCATGTATGAAACTACTTTATACTCTACGCCTGTAAATACGAAATCTCTTAACTCGGCAATCGCTCCACTTTGCACTCGAAATACATTTGCAGACATAGTACCACCAGCACTTCCACCAACTATAACAATTGGATCTGGAATACGCTTAACAGGAATGGGTATTCGTTGAATATTTTTCCCATCATTCGCAATTACATTAACAATTCCTAGCTGCGTACAAGTAACTATGTATTGACCTGGTCCAGCTTGTCTTAATGAAGCACCGGCACCCTCAATAGAAACACTCACTTTTTCGGCGCCGCCACCGCCAGTTACACTTAATGGATTTTCTAAACCCTTATAAAATACGCGTGTTTTATCGGTAGACACGGTTAAGCCTGCAGGAATACCAACTGTATATTTAATTTCTTTTTCTACTACAGCCGTTGTGCCATCAGGTTTTGCATAAGAAATCCTTACACGCTTAATGCCAGCACCAGAACCTGCAACACGTGTTTTATACTCAGCAGTACCTTCTGCATTAAGTGGCACATTAGCACCATCAATAGAAATAGTGGGTGCTGCCGATTTACTAAATGCGCCAATACCAGCTGTGATCACTAGCTCTTCACCTGGCATTAAATATTGTGTATTGGTTCCAGCAAAAGCCTGGAACTGATCGTAAATAATTTCTACTTGTCCAATTTGCTTGTGGCAAAATTCAACCGCTTTTGATTCAGAGTTTCTTACGTCATTTTGAAACTTACTCAATATTGTAATGGCAGCAATAGTAGGTGTCATATGAAAATAAGCATAGGCCCAATCATTCTTTCCAGCATCACTAGACGTAGGAGGAATGGTTAAATCAAGCGGCAAACCCAATTCAATTTCTTTTTTCATTTCTGGGTCGATGCTTAATAACTGCTCTTTATAGGCTTTTAGTTTTTCAAAAAGCTCTTTGCCCCTTCCTTTTCCTTCTGGAGCTTGTTGCACCAATAAACGAGTGCCTGCATCCAAATCATCTTCTTTGAATTCTTCTTTACCATTAACTGTTTTAAGGCCAGATTCTTTTTTAAGATCTGTTTTAAGTGTTTCGATGTAGTTGTATAACTCGTCAGATATTTTTTTTGCTTGTTGCGCTTTGGGTTCCCAAATTGCTGCCTTTTCTCTAGTAGTAGGGTCTTCTAATTTCGCCTTAAACGATTTGAAAATCTCTTGATTTTTTTGTTCTGCAACACCGCTTGCGATCATTAAACTGCGATCAACGGTTTTAAAAGCATTTAAAATTTCGGCCGAAACATTGAGTGCCAAGAGTGCGGTAAGCACCAGGTACATCATGTTAATCATTTTCTGCCGCGGTTCCTTAGGTAGTGACATATTGTACTATTTAGGTAATCTTATTAATAATGTGTTTAAATCTTGATGGGTTACTATCTGCCCTGCATAGCAGTTAACATGTTACCGTATACTTGATTTAATTTACCTAAATTATTAGCAAGGGCACCAATTTGTTCTTTTGCTTTTAATGCATCTTCTGCTGTTCCGTTCATCGCTTCAGAAGCTTGCGCTAATTTGCCATAAAACTGGTTAAGGGCTTTAAGATGGTTGTTACTTTCTTGTAATTCAAGCTCATAAATAGTATTTAATGAACCTAAGTTTTTAGCCAACCCTTGAACTTGTTTGTGGTACTCATTGGTACTATCGGATGCTAAAGAAATGCTACCTAAAGAATCTGTAGCTTTTGTAGCAGCATCTTTAATAGAACCAAGCGCGATAGCAGCTTCGTTTGTTTTAGCAGAAAAATCTGAAGTAGATTTTACCACATCACCGATCTGACCAATTTGATCTACAGTAGTACCTAATTTTTGAAAGCTTGTGCTTAATTTAGATAAGTTTTCTTGCGTTAAACCCGCGTTAGCAAATAATGAATCAAATTTTTCCACCATTTCCTTCGCTATAGATTCTGGGACAATGGCAGTTTCTCCGTTACCGCCACCACCTGTAGGGCCGTGTCCTTCTGGTGGTAAAATCGCATAGATCAAAAAGATAATAGCTTCCGTTGTTAAACCAATTTTAAGTGCCCAGTCGGCCCAAGACAAGTGTAGAATTTTTGCCATTGCACCAAAAATTACGACAGATGCACCGGTACATACAAAAACGTTTACAAGTCTCATTGTTGTTTGAGCTGGTAAGCCAAATATTTTTTCTTGTTGAGCTGACATGTTTTGAATTTTTATGAATTAAAAAAGTTGAGATGAATATTTTGTAATGGAATTATTTTTTTGTTTTTGGCGCTAAATCAATTACGGTTCTAAATCCGATATAAGATTTTGCGGTGTCTTGGTATTCGTAAGCGCGCGCACTCACTTGTAGAGCGTTACCAACGTCTTTCCAGCTTCCGCCTCTTACTACTTTACGTTTCATACGAGGAGGATCATTTTCGTCGGCTTCAATTCTAACATCCGGACTTAAGTCTGACATGAAATTGTATGAACCTTCATAAAAATAAGAAGCCGTCCATTCTGCAACGTTTCCAGACATATTATACAATCCAAAGTCGTTTGGCCAGTAAGCAGTTGCTTTAACCGTGTAAAAACCACCATCTTCAGGATAGTTACCTCTACCAGGTTTAAAGTTTGCAA
>JBIIZN010000108.1:0-5246 GCA_044346275.1 Sediminibacterium sp. | reverse complement strand
ATAAACTTGCCTTCTCTAGTAGTTGCTACAATGCCAGCTCTTCTTAAGATGGCTAGATGTTGCGATGCTACAGATTGTTCGAGTCTAAGTTTTACATAGATTTCGGTAACCGTCATTTTCTGACTTTCGTCTAGTAATTTGATGATTTGTTGACGAAGCTTGTGGTTAATGGAGCGAAGAATAAGAGCTGCTTTTTTGGTATGCAAAAAATCAACTTTTACAGGCGCTTTTCCATTATTTAATACCACTGATTGTAATGAGTTGCTCATGACAATAAAGAGTTATTGGGGGGTTAATAAACTTAATTGCAATGTGAAGATACACTAAGAAAATGATAATGTAGAAATAACTTATAATAAATTACTTTAATTTGGAAAAAACTTAAGCAAGATTAAATCAAGCTTTTCGGTTATCATGAAAGGCTTTGATGTAAAGCGGTTCGCTGTAGGCAAGGTCTAAAAAATCGGTTAATGCAAACGCATTTTCGGTTAACGCTAACATGTCTGAAGCGCCATAGCTAAGACGCTCATCAAAATGAGCATTAGGGTGCTCACAAATGGCCTTAAATTTTTCGGCTCCGTCGCCTACAAACAAAATAGCTTCTTTAGCTAATTCATTTTCAAAAGTTTGTGGATCTAAAATGAGTGCAGTGCTAGGTGTTATCGGTTCTAAAGACTGCGCATAAATACCTGTAAAAACCTCCATCCTTCTGGCGTCTAAAAGCGCGCAAATGGATGAATGATGGTTGGGGTATTTTTGTTTTGCTGCAGCTGCAATGATCTGAAGGGTATTGATGCCTATGAGCGGCTTATCCAGCGCATAAGCAATGCCCTTGGCCGTTGCCATGCCAACCCTTAGTCCAGTGTAACTTCCTGGACCTATGCTAATTCCAATGGCGTCGATGCTACTTAATGCAATGCCAGTTTGCTTGCACAATGTTTCAATGGCAGGTTGTATAAAACTGGCATGACTTTTTTGGTCGGTAGTTTCTAGGCATGCAATTACCGCTCCGTTTTTACTCAAGCAAACACTGGCGTGTGCTGTTGCTGTGTAAATGAGTAAAAATGTTGCCATGGTTGGTAGGTAGTTGATATTGGTGTTTCAACTATTGCAAATTTAGGTTGGCAAACTCATAGAAAATCATCAACTTGCTTAAACTTTAAAATAAAAAGATGCCTAAAGAAATTATTCAAACAAATTTGGCCCCTGCTCCAATTGGTCCATACAACCAAGCTGTTAAAGCCAATGGATTTATTTTTATAAGTGGTCAAATTGCACTTGATCCTGTAACTGGAGAAACAGTAACGACGAGTATTGAAGAAGAGACACATTTAGTCATGAAAAACATTGCAGCCATTTTAGCGGAAGCAAAAATTTCATTTAGTCATATTGTAAAAACAACCATTCTTTTAAGTGACATGTCACTCTTTGCAAAAGTAAATGAAGTATACGGCAGTTATTTTACGGATATGCCTCCAGCACGTGAAACCTTTGCTGTTAAAGGATTACCAAGGGGTGTGAATGTAGAAATTAGTACGACTGCCGTAGTTGAATTATAATAATTCGTTGGCCGTTAGCGAATAGTTTGTTACAAATTCGAGTGTCTGATTCGGCTCAATAACTATAAGTCCAATGCCATTATTGAAACTATCAGGAGCACTCGTTAAATTTTCGATCGCAATACTTTTTCGGTGCGGTGGCGTGTAAATTTGTAAGTAAGGATACTGTTTGCTTGGCTTTATTGTTAACGTTACTGCATCATTTTTTAAGGTACAACTATGCTTACAATCTGTAAGGTTATCTAGTAAAAAACAATTGTCTAAAAAAACACCTTCCATTTTTTGTCCACCCACAAACCTGTTGTCTTCAATGGTATTACCGGTAGGTAATAGGTCTTCACTAAATTCAAGTTGCTTGTTTGTTGTAAAAGAAAGCGTTGCGGTATCTATGGTTTCACCCATCACAAAATAAGGATGCCATCCATCCGAAAAAGGGATAGCGCTGTTATGGTTATTGGTAGCTTTTGTTACAACCTGAAGCGTATTACCAGCGCTGAGTTTCCATGTTATTTGTAATGTAAAATGAAAAGGATAGCCAGGATCTGTTCCTTGATAGTGATGGCTAAAGGTGACCGAAGATTCTAGTTCTGTTGATTTTGTTTCTATTATTTCAAAAGAAGTGTTAAACAATAGTCCATGAATGGCGTGCTCACCCAAGTAAAAACCCTCTATGGTATACGCTGTGTCTCCAAATGTGTACTTGCCATGTTGAAGTCTGCAAACAAATGGGCTTAATTTGGAACTTTTAAATCCAGCGGTAGCGTTTGCGATCGCATCGTTGATACTAGAGAATCCGTCAATACCATTCAAGGTCCCCGTTTTGGTAGTTATTGTAAAAGCATTAAGAAGGGCTCCAAAAGAATAAAGCTGGGCTGTGGTTCCTGTTTGTTTGTCTTGGAGTTCCACTACCTGATGCCCACTTTCTTGACTAGTTAATACCGTAAACCGCATAACATTGATTTGATTGCAAATTAATGCCTTCCACTAAACATTCTATGCTATTTATAAAACTAACAATTGTTAATATTATGTCTGTAAAGTATTATTTTTGCGGCTGAATCGGATGTAGCTATGAACAATGCCAATAAGCACAAAATAAGAATTGTAACTGCCGCTAGTTTATTTGATGGACATGATGCTTCTATCAATATCATGCGCCGAATTTTACAAGCACAGGGTGCCGAAATTATTCATTTGGGTCATAACAGAACAGCCCAAGAAATTGTTTCCTGCGCCATCGAAGAAGATGCACAGGCTATTGCAGTAACAAGTTATCAGGGTGGGCATATCGAGTTTTTTAGTTACATGCGTGATTTATTAGTCGAAAATGGATACGGACATGTCAAAATATTTGGCGGTGGTGGTGGCACCATTTTACCAGAGGAGATTGAACAGTTGCATGCATACGGCATTACAAAAATTTATTCGCCGGATGATGGAAGACGTTTGGGACTCGAGGGTATGATTAAAGAATTAATTGCTACGTCAGATTTTGAAGTTGAAGACAAAGGAGATTTTAGTAAACCATTTACACTAGGTGGTCCCATCGATGTTAGAAATGTTGCAAGAGCCATTACAAGATTAGAAAATCAGGATCATCATCAAATAAAATTGCAACCCTCTACTGCTCAAATTCCTGTTTTAGGAATTACGGGTACAGGTGGCGCCGGTAAAAGTTCTATTACAGATGAAATTGTAAGACGTTACTTGTATTTATTTCCTAGTAAAACAATTGCTGTTATTTCTGTAGATCCATCCAAGAAAAAAACAGGCGGCGCATTACTTGGCGACCGTATAAGAATGAATGCTATTGCGCATCCTAGGGCTTACATGCGCAGCATGGCTACGAGGTCAGAAAATGTTGCGTTGAGTAAACATGTGTCAGGTGCTATAGATATTTGCAAAGCGGCAGGTTACGATTTTATTATTTTAGAATCGGCGGGAGTTGGACAAAGTGATGCTTCCATTATCGATTATTGTTCGGTTAGTATGTATGCCATGACGCCAGAATATGGAGCGGCGTCGCAGCTAGAAAAAATTAACATGATTGATTATGCAGATATTATTTGCATGAACAAGTTTGATAAATCTGGTGCAAAAGATGCACTACATGATGTGCGAAAGCAGTACAAACGTAGTCATCAATTGTGGGATGCAGCAGACGAAACACTTCCTATAGTAGGTACTATTGCGGCCCAATTTAATGACCCTGGTATTCATAAGCTAGTAGATTTAATTTTTGAAACGGTAGCCGCTAAAACGGGTATTATTTTTACACCAAGTGCGGACGTTAATAGTGTTTCTGAAGAATTAAAAAAAGTTGCGCAGCAAGCGCCCATTATTCCTGCCAATAAAGTGCGCTACCTCGCTGAAATAGCGGCTAACAATAGGTCTTATGATGCTTGGGTATTAGAGCAAGTAGCACTTGCAACAAAACTATATCAGTTAAATGGCACGTTAGAAATAATTGGAGCACATAAAAATGATATAGCTCTAAACGAGGTTACAAAAGCAAAAGAAAATATAGCAGCTGCGCTAGATGCAAGTTGTAAAACATTGATTGACAATTGGCCATCTGTTGTAGAAAAGTACACAGCCGATTTTTTAACCTATACCATTCGGGATAAAAATATTTCTATTCCACTTACAACAACATCACTCAGTGGCAGTAAAATTGCAAAAGTAATGCTACCTACCTATTCCGATAGTGGTAGTATTTTAAAATGGCAGTTACAAGAAAATGTGCCTGGAAAATTCCCGTTCACAGCTGGTGTATTTGAACTTAAAAGAGAAGGTGAAGATCCAACCCGAATGTTTGCTGGTGAAGGTTGTCCGGAAAGAACCAATAGAAGATTTCATTACGTTTCTGTAGATCAACCAGCGATACGTTTATCTACGGCATTTGATAGTGTTACATTGTATGGTGAAGATCCTGCAATACGACCCGATATTTATGGAAAAATTGGAAATAGCGGTGTTAACATTGCCAACATTGATGATGCTAAAAAATTATACAGTGGGTTTGATTTGTGTGATCCAAAAACATCGGTGAGTATGACCATCAATGGTCCCGCTCCTATTATTTTAGCATTTTTTATGCATGCTGCCATTGATCAACTCTGTGAAAAATGGATTGCTTCAAATAATGCAGCGCACCTTGTTCAAAAAGCCTTGCAAACAAAATATGGTTCTTTAGCCGCTCCACATTACGCAGTATCAGATAGTGGGGGCAAACTGCCTGAAGGCAATAATGGACTAGGGCTTCAATTACTTGGATTAAGTGGAGACGAAGTGCTTCCTTCTGACGTATATGCAACCATAAAAGCACAAGCTTTATCAAGTGTACGAGGTACGGTGCAAGCAGATATTTTAAAAGAAGACCAGGCTCAAAATACTTGTATTTTTTCTACCGAGTTTGCCCTTAAATTAATGGGAGATGTGCAGTCTTATTTTATTGAACATGAGGTGAAAAACTTTTACAGTGTAAGTATTAGTGGGTATCATATTGCCGAAGCAGGTGCCAATCCCATTACGCAGCTTGCTTTTACACTAGCCAATGGTTTTACCTATGTAGAATATTATTTAAGTAGAGGTATGCATATCGATGATTTTGCACCTAACTTATCTTTTTTCTTTAGCAATGGTATGGATCCCGAATACAGTGTGATTGGTAGAGTGGCCCGCAGA
>JBIIZN010000107.1:0-5265 GCA_044346275.1 Sediminibacterium sp. | reverse complement strand
CAAACTTTCGGGCTGCTCCAAAACTTACAGAAGCAATGGAACTTTCTGGTACAATTTCCTTTTCATTATCGCGGTGCCAAGACATACCCTCGTCACCAGCATGATATAAGTTTAACAAACAAGCATTGTAGGTTGCGCCCGTTTGCTTTTCTACTTTATCTTTAATAGACATTAAAAGTGGTGTCCACGGCAAAGGATCTTTTCTTTTACCCGCATAGGTATAACTGATACCCTCGCCGGCATACCAAGCCACTTTTCGTTTGGTTGTAATTTGTTTTCCAAACATAATAACCTCATCATGTTGCCACTCAATATTTTGGAGTAGTACCGTTAACAATTGTTTAGCCTCAACCGCATTAAATACCAATGGATAATACACCGCCTCGCCATCTTTATTAATAATTATTTGAGAATCTGTAAACATTGTAACTTACTTTTGGCAATGGAAAAAATGATACTACTTTTTGATAGTGGATGCAAATTATGCAATAGTAGTATCATATTTGTTACAAAGGGAGACCCACAGCAAAAAATAAAACAAATTGCTTTGCAAAGCACTGAGGGGCAGGAAATATTAGCAGCACAGCCTTATTTACAAGAAGTCAATTCAATTATATTGATTTTTAATGATAAAGTGTTTATAGAATCAGATGCTATTTTACAAATAGCTCAACACTTATCGTTTCCCTATAAATTATTGGTAGCCGGGTATATCATACCCAAAAAATGGAGAGATACCATGTACCGCTGGATAGCAAAAAACAGATACAAATGGTTTGGGAAAATGTAATCCATTAAATCAATACTACAGTCTGGTGCATCTCAGGAACAATAACTTCTCTAAAACCTTTACGCTCGAGCCTCTTAGCAAAATCTTGCTGCACTTCATAGTCGCCATGAACTATAAATAATTGAGATACGAGATTAGGATTTTGACAACTCAAATACTGACACAAATCTTCATAATCCCCATGCGCAGACATACTGCGCATTTGCCCAATTTCGGCACCTACTTTATAATATTCACCATAAATCTTTACTTCTGCTACACCGCTAGAAAGTCTACCACCAAGTGATCTTGGTTCGCAATAGCCAACAATTAAAATGGTATTATCCCTGCTGCCAATATTATTCATGATATGGTGTTTGACCCTACCTGCATCGGCCATACCACTCGCCGAAATAATAACACATGGCCCGTCGAGTGTATTGAGTCTTTTACTTTCCTCTACCGAGCTTATAAAAGTAAGGCCATCAAAATCAAATGGATCCGAATCGTGCTCCATTATTTTTCGGATGGTTTTATTAAAGTATTGCGGATAACGTTTTAATAACTCTGTCGCTTCTTTGCTTAAAGGGCTATCTACAAAAATAGGAATACGAGGCAGTCTTTTTTCGATACTTAATTGATTAAGCGCATACAACAACTCTTGCGTACGACCCACACTAAATGCTGGAATAATTAATTTACCCTTTTTATGGATACAAGTTTTTTCAATCCAAGATAAAAGACTATCAGGGGTACCGTGCACTTCGTCATGTAATTTATTACCGTAGGTGCTTTCTATAATAACATAATCTGCCTGCGGAAAAACAGCAGGCGCTCTTAAAATAGCATCGTTGTAACGTCCAATATCGCCACTAAATGTGATCTGCTTGGTTTTACCATTTTCAGTGATTTTTAAATGCACAGAGGCGCTTCCGATAATATGCCCTGCATCGGTAAATAAAAGCTCGACACCAGGTGCAATATTTGTCCATTTGTCGTAAGCGGCAACTTCAAATAAAGTGAGTGCTTCTGCGGCATCTTCTAAATCATAGAGTGCTTCAAATGGAGGAAGCCCCTGCCTAGCCCTGCGCTTATTGATAAATTTTGTATCGTCTCTTTGAATAACTGCAGAGTCTTCTAGTAACACCGATGCTAAATCTTTGGTGGCAGGTGTAGCAAAAATCTTTCCTCTAAATCCGTCTTTAAATAGTTTTGGTATAAGCCCCGAGTGATCAATATGCGCGTGTGATAATACCAAAATATCTACCCCCGCTGCTTCAAAACCAAGGGTACTATTCATTACCTGCGTTTCCCTTCCCATTCCCTGAAACATGCCACAGTCCAGTAAAATTTTAAAACCACTATTTAATGTAATTAAATGTTTTGAACCTGTAACTGTTTGTGCTGCTCCGTGAAAGGAAATTTTCATGTATTTTATTTTGCTGTGATACTTTTGGATGCCTTTGCTTTAAGACTCCATGTAATAAAAAATTCGGCAACAACTTCGCCGTTCTGATTAACGCCTGTAGATTTAGTAATAAGGGTAACACCTTCTCCTGTTTCTTTTGCTGTTTTAATTATATCAACAATGGCGTCTCCATCTGTACAACTAAAAGTAATAACACCCACCGCTTTTTTATAAAAATGTGATTCCATTTTTACTACAAGCATACTAATGGCAGGATCTGATTTATATATATTTGCGAGACATAAAATACCAGTACTAAATTCGGCGGCCATAGAAAGCACTGCAAAATACATAGACCCAAATGGATTTTGTGTAAGCCACTTGTACTTTACTTGCACCGCAGCTTGACTAGGCTGTAATTGCGTGAGCTTTAAACCCGCTATAAAACCCATAGGAAGCTTGGCTAGCATATACAACCTAAATTTTATAGGATGCATAATTAACGCGCGAAACGCTGAAAAATTAGGTGTCATAAAAATTAGTTTAACCTAAAAGAAGTAATGCCAATAGATAATCGGAAATCAAAATTAAAATGCAACTAACAACAACCGCACTGGTACTCGCCCTGCCAATTTCGAGTGCACCGCCTTTTACATAATATCCGTAATACGCCGATATCGTACTAATAATAAATGCAAATGTGTAGGCTTTATAAAGTGCGAAATTGATATAAAAAGTATTTAAATTTTGACGAAGGCCTGCATCATAAACATCTGTAGATATGAGTCCTGTATAATGTCCTGCCAAACGACCACCCCAAATACCTAATGCAACAGATAGTGTAATAAGGCATGGTATCACTAGCATAGAAGCGATGATTTTTGGAAGTATCAAATAGCTCTTGGTATTAATACCCATGATTTCTAGTGCATCAATTTGTTCACTCACGCGCATATTACCAAGCTCACTTGCAATTTTACTTCCGGCCACACCAGCTAGTACGATACATACAACCGTGGGTGATAATTCAAGTAACAAACTATCTCTAACAATTTGAGCAATGGTAGAAAGCGGCACAAGCGGGCTCACCAACTGATACGTTGTTTGTACGGTTGTAACAGCACCTAGAAAAAAAGAAATAATCAAGACTATGGGTAAAGAGCCTAAACCAATTTCCACTGCTTGATGCACAAACTCCTTCCAATACATACGCAGGTTTTCGGGCTTCGTAAACATGCCTTTTAACATGAGCAAATAATTCCCGAAATGCGTAATTAAATTCATATACTAGAGTAAGGTAACTATTTGTTTTTCTTTTTGAGGCGCTTCCACCAGCTACTACGCTGAACGGCATCATCGGTATCTATACGCGATTTTAACTGCGCATCCACTACTGCTACAAGCGCCATATTAATGATGCTTCTTACAGAGCTACCCAATTGTAAAACGTGTACAGGCTTTTTAAGACCTAATAAAATTGGACCAATAGCATCTGCGCCACCAATTTCTTTTAATAAATTATAAGCAACGTTACCTGAAGTTAAATTAGGGAAGATAAGCACGTTGACGTCCTCATCTACTAAATCACTAAAAGCGTAATTGTCTTTTAAAATTTCTTTGTTGAAAGCCATACTTGCCTGCATTTCGCCATCTACAATTAATGACGGATTGCGCTGCTTTAAAATACGCGTAGCTTCTGCAACAATTTTTGCCTCTGCAGAATCTGAACTACCAAAGTTGCTATAACTTAACATAGCAATGCGCGGTGTGATGTTAAAATTTCTTACTTCTTTGGCAACCATCATGGCAATATCTGCTAACTCTTCGGCAGTTGGATTAAAATTAACCGTTGTATCCGCCAAAAATATGGGACCACGTTTGGTTAATAACAAATACATGCCAGCAATTTTTTTAACGCCTTCTTCGGTGCCAATAATTTGAAGCGCTGGTCTAATGGCTTCGGCATAATTTTTTGTAAGCCCCGAAAGCATCGCATCTGCATCACCAGTTTCAACCATCATACAACCAAAATGGTTGCGGTCTTTCATTATTTTAATGCTCTCGTAATGGTTAAACCCTTTACGCTGACGTTTTTTAAAGAACAGCTCACCATAAAATTCTCTTTTAGCTTCTGTTTCATCACTACGAGAATCAATGATAGGAATATCTGTGAGGTCAATATTATGTTCTTCAGCAATAGCATTTATTTTGATTGGATCACCAAGTAATATTGGATATGCAATACCGTCATCATAAATAATACTTGCTGCCTTTAATACTTTTTGATTGTCGGCTTCTGCAAATACTAAACGTTTAGGATCACGTCTTGCTTTGTTGCCAATAACACGTATCAATTGATTATCGAGTCCTAAACGCTTATTTAATTGAAGTGTGTAAGCATCCCAGTTTTGAATTGGTTTTTGCGCTACACCCGATTCTACAGCCGCTTTTGCGACAGCAGGCGCTACTGTAGAAAGTAAACGAGGATCCAGTGGTTTTGGAATAATGTACTCTGGACCAAAACTCATACTGCTTTGGTTGTATGCCAAATTCACAATATCAGGCACTGCTGTTTTTGCAAGTTCTGCTAACGCTTTTACAGCAGCCAATTTCATGGCTTCATTAATTTTTGTAGCACGTACATCAAGTGCACCTCTAAAAATATAAGGAAACCCTAATACATTGTTTACTTGGTTGGGGTAATCGGTACGGCCCGTTGCCATGATAATATCTTTACGCACTGCAGTTGCATCTTCGTAAGAAATTTCAGGATCCGGATTGGCCATAGCAAAAACAATTGGGTTTTTTGCCATTGATTTTACCATTTCTTGTGTTACTACACCGCCAATACTTAAACCTAAAAAAATATCAGCATCACGCATCGCTTTCGCAAGTGTACTATCTGATTTTTTTACAGCAAATTTTTTGCGGGTAGCATCTAAATCGGTACGGCCTTCGTGCAAAACACCGTCTTTATCAAACATGATAAAGTTTTCGTAACGCGCTCCTAACGCCACATACAACTGCACGCAAGCCATAGCTGCTGCACCTGCCCCATTCACCACAAAACGTACACGATCAATTTTCT
>JBIIZN010000106.1:0-5268 GCA_044346275.1 Sediminibacterium sp. | reverse complement strand
GGGTGCGTTTTAGAGACTTAAAAAATCCGGCACTGGCAGCCTTTAAAGGCAATAAAAGATTCGCTATTCATGAAAAATGGAATTTGCCAGCAAAACTTTTACCACCTAACCCGAGCGGACTTTTTATTACCAATGTTTTAGGACAAACTACTGCACAAGATTATGCGGGTAAAATAAGTTTTGAATACCAAGGAAAAAATTATGAATTAGACGCCATTAGTGAAGGCCCTGGCGATTTGTTTGTGATTTTTAGTGATGCTACAAACGGCATAAACACCTACCATACAGGAAGATACATGTATGTGCCAAGGCCAGATAAAAATGGCAATACGTTTATTGATTTCAATAAAGCATTTAATCCGCCTTGCGCCTACACGCCTTATGCAACTTGCCCGATACCACCACAGCAAAACAAACTCCCATTTAAAGTTACGGCAGGTGAGTTATCAGATAAACATAAATAGCACATTCAAATACATGCACAAAAAAAGGGCGAACCGCTGGTTCGCCCTTTTTTATAAAACGTATACTATTATCTTCTAGTAAATGAATACGTATAGTATCCACCATTAGAAAGGTTAAGTACTACATCGTAGGTACCAGCTTTCATGGCAAGGTTATCACCATTGAATTCTAGAACGCCATCTCCACCACTATCTCCTAGGTTTACATCCCAAGAGCTGTTGAATCTAAACTTAAGTTCAGAATCAGAAGCTAGGGTAAATGTTGTTTTCCAAACCTGAGCACCTCTATCATAAGTAAGTGCAACGTCTGGACTTCCGCCCCAACCTGTAAATCCACCAACAATACCAACACCAGTTACTAAATAGTTAGACCAAGTGCTGTTTTTTGTATTAGCTCTTAATAAATAGTAACCACCTGCTGCAACGCTTAAGTTACCACCGCTAGTGCTAATGGTTGTAGCTGTTCCACCAAAGTTGCTACCATTCCAATCTGGTTGGCTGGTAAATTTAAATTCAGAACCAGAGTTACCAAAGTCTACAAAACCGTGGAAGTCTTCGTCATTTTTAATAGAACCAAGTGAAGGTGCTTTATCTGGAGACCAGCCTTGGTAACCACCAGCAACAAACATCATTCCAAAAGGAACAGCAGTTACGGTAAATTTACCACGTTGGAAGTCTAAACGAATTCTGTACATACCAGTCTTTGAAGGACCAGGGAAGTTATCGTTGAAATTAAAACCAAAATCACCACCTAAGTTTAAATCGGTTACTGAATTGTTAGCAACAGAATATTTATTACTCCAATCACCGTTTACTGGTAATGCTAAATACTGCTGACCACCTTTTAAGTAAAAAGTACCCTGGTAAGTAACAGAATCCACTCTAGTAAACTCTTGTGTAGGAACTGGAACAGGATTGTTCCAACCACCAATCGTTGCAGATCCAACTAAAAATAATCTTCTAGAAGTTGGAGGTTGCACGCGCGGAGGAATTACATATGGAGTTGCTGTTAACGTTAACACATTTGATGTTAACTGATCGTTGTTATTTCCATAAGAAGAAATAATACGTGCATCGATTTTGTAAGCAACATTATAGTTAAAGCCAAATCCTAATAAAATAGCATTTAAATCTTTACCTAAAAATGCATAACTCATTCTTCCGTTTAAAACAATAGAAGCCGCTTTAGAAAAGTTTCTTCCTGAAGAATCAATTTGCAAAATGTATTTTACAGTATTATCATCTGTAGCGTATTGTGGGTTAGTCCAAGTGAACAACACAGCAGTACTTAATGAATCTGCTGTTTTAGTAGCAATGGTTGTTGTAGAAGCTTGTAATACAACACTCTTTCCTGGCTCATACACAGTAAGAGGTGCCACTTTTTCACAAGACCAAAGTGCAACTGCAAAAGTGGCCGTGAAAAGCAATGTTTTTAAAATTTGTTTCATTTTTTACAATTTTAGTTGTTGTTCTTATTGTCTAGTTACAGTATAGGTTCCCGCTTGGAAATCCACTGAAATTTTATAATTACCCGGAGTAGACGGGCCATCAAATCCTGGATCCGCATCTTTCTTTTCTAGTGTACCAGAAAATGCATCGCCAGTTAATTTCTTATACTGTGTACCCCAAACGCCATTTTCTTGGATCATCTTGTAATTACCACCACCTACAAAAGCAACAACGCCTTCATAGAGTGTTTCAGTTACTTTAGCTAAACGTTGAGAAGTAACAAATGGAGCACCAAGAGGATTAGACCAACCAGATGCAAATGCATTACCCGTTACCCATAATGTTCCTGCAGTAGGTACAGCAACTTTTGGTGGCGGTGCATAAGGTAATACTCTAAATGCTAATACATTTGAGATTAACTCGGTAGTTGTAGCACCTAAAGAAGCAATGATACGTACTTCAATTCTCGCTGCTCTTCCTGGTCTTAAATTTAAATCAGCAATAGCGATGTTGAAGGCCTTTTGCGTATACGATACAGATAAGTCTTTGCTGATAGAGATAGACTTTTTTCTAGCACCTCTAAAATTAGCACCCGCAGTATCAATTTCTAAAGTGTAATTAACATTTTGAGAACTTACACCAGAAGCAAATTTGTAATTAGGGTTTGTCCAATTAAAGGTTACACCTAAATTATCTTCTGTTAAGAAGTTTAGTGCAATGCTATCTCTTGAAGTAGCAGAAAGCACCGGAGCCGTACCACCCATGTAGGTATCTTTTGCCTCGTCTTTTTCACAAGCAGCAAAGAATACGATTGCAAGGCTCACGTAAACTAGTGATTGAATTATTTTTTTCATACAATTTATTTTAAATGTTTCAGACAAGTATTAGTAACCTGTGTTTTGAACTAAATTAGGATTAGATGAAATGTCTGCAGAAGGAATAGGATACAATCTTCTAAATGCATCTACATTGGTTCCACCTCTAACACCACCTTTCCAAGGCCATAGATAAGAAGATTCTACAAATCTATTGTAACGGATAAGGTCTGTTCTTCTAAATCCTTCCCAATATAATTCTCTTGCACGCTCATCTAAAATAAAATCTAAATTTAATTGTGATGCGGTAATGGTGCTTGCACCTGCTCTTGTTCTTAAGGCGTTCACATAGGTTAAGGCAGTTCCTGCATCACCAGTTCCACCTCTTAATACAGCCTCAGCGTATACTAAGTTCATTTCTGCAGAACGGAAAATTGGGAAATCGATATCAACCCAAGTTAGGTTTTTACCTGGCGTACCATTCATATTGAGATTTCTATATTTAGTAATGGCATAACCATCTGTAAATTTAGTTAAGTCATTAATATCTGCAGATTGACCACTTGTGTGAAACTGAGAACGCTTATCAGCAGCACCTGTTAAATCAGGGAACTTGCTAGATAAACCAGTTGTGGTTCTTAAACCACCCCATCCACCATCAACACCAAATTGAGCAGCAACCATGTTGCCACCAACAGGAGCGTGTGCTAAGAAGGTTGTACCACCCCAGTTTTGTGTTCTTAAACCATCATAGTTAATGGTTAAGATAAACTCAGAAGTGTTTACATTGTTATCTGCACGCATTAGTTTAGTATAATCGCTAATTAAAGTATAACCAGCGTCTAATACTCTTTTTGCGTACGTAGCAGCATCTGTATTTCTAGCAGTACCAGTGTACACTTGTGCATTTAAATAGATACGAGCAAGTAATGCCCAAGCCGCAGCTTTATCTGCACGACCATATTCATTTCTACGTGCATCTACTAACTCAGCATCAATCGCTCTTAGTTCAGATTCAACAAAAGCAAAAATTTGAGCACGTGTTCTTTGCTTTGGCATTACAGAACCTAATGCTTCTGCATCCGTAACAAATGGAATGTTACCAAATAAGTCCATTAAGACAGCATATTGGTAAGCACGTAAAAATCTAGCTTCTGCTCTGTATCTTTTAATCGCTTCAGCATCTACACCCGTAATTCCTTTAGACGCAACATTTGCATCAGCAGATTGACGAATGAAATCGTTTGCTAAAGTGATTTGATAGTAACAACGGTAGTAAAGACCTGTAAGCATTGGATTGCTTGCAGACCAGTTCATGTTGTGGAAATCTTGAATACCTGGATCTCCCCAAGAAACAACGGCTTCATCGGTACTTAATTCTTGTGCTTTCCAATACAAGCGTAAGAAATCAGAAGTACCTTCATCGATACCCTGAATATCTCCATTACCTGCAGGACCAGCATTTCCTGTTAACGCATAGCTCGCATATACTTTTGCGAAAGCTTGCCTATAGCCATTTGCGTCGGCATATACAGTTGCTGATGTAACATCGTTTGTAGGCAACAAGTCTAAGGTCTTGTTACAAGATGCTAATACAACAATCGCTCCAACGGTAGCTATGATTTGTTTGTATAAATTATTTTTCATTGTTATATTTTTTTGTACTATTGATTGAATTAGAAATCAAGATTTATACCCAATACAATGGTTCTTGGACGAGGATAAAAATTATTATCTATACCACCGTTCATTTCAGGATCTAAACCAGTATACTTAGTAATAGTTAATACATTTTGTACAGTTGCATTAATACGTAAAGCTGCTTTGTTATTAAATACATTACCAACATTGTAACCTAAGTTAATGTTGTCAATACGTAAGAAAGAAGCGTTTTGTACATAGTAATCAGACAAGTAATAGTTAGAACCATTACCGCTAAATCCTGATTTCAAATAATCTCTAGAACCGTTATTGATATAACCAATTGGGTTTAAGATATTTCTTAAAGTACCAGAGCTAGCCGCAATACTGTTGTATAAGTAGTTGCCAATATTAGCACGCATTACAATACCAGCATTCCACTTCTTGTGGGTAACACTTGAACTGAAACCAAAAAACATTTGAGGATCTATACCTTTGTACTGATATAAATCTTGTTCGTTAATATTACCATCTCTGTTTAAGTCTGCAAATAAACCATCGATAGGCTTATCGTTGGCATCATACACTTGCTTGTATACAAAGAAAGAACCTCTTTGCTTACCTACAGAGTGAATTAAAATGGTATTACCTGTACCACCACTAATACCACCAAAACGAGCACCTGCATAAGCTGGATCATCAGAGATGGTTAATTTAGTGATTCTGTTTTGGTTGTACGTTGCGTTGAACGCGATATCCCAAGTTGTGTTTTTGTTACGGATAGGTTGGATATTTAAAGTAAATTCAATACCCTTATTTTCCATCGTACCTACGTTTGCAACAATCTTATTGCTAAAGTTAGTACCAGCTGGCTGGTTTACTTCATTTAACAAATCAGA
>JBIIZN010000105.1:0-5285 GCA_044346275.1 Sediminibacterium sp. | reverse complement strand
AGTTGCCCAAAACGGTAGCGCGCGTTGGCATGCGTAAGCCAAAGTCTTTGTTTAGCCCTTGTAACAGCGACGTAAAATAACCTGCGTTCCTCCTCTAATTCTTCTCTGGTATTCATAGACATGCTACTCGGAAATAGTGTTTCTTCTACACCACCTACAAATACGCATTCAAACTCTAATCCTTTAGAAGCGTGTATGGTCATGAGTTTTACAACATCACTATTTTCTTTATCATCATCGGCGTCTGTGAGTAAGGTAATTTGTTGAAGGTAACTCCCGAGTGTTTTATCACCGAGTTCACCGTCTTCGTTACTTGGCGATTCAATCCACTCTTTTATTGAGTTGAGTAATTCCTGAATATTCTCGTAACGAGCGAGGCCTTCGGTGGTTTTATCGTTGAATAATTCTTTTACTAGATTGGTATGTTTACCCACTTGCACCGCTACATCGTAAGCGTTGTTTTGCTGCAACATGGTTTGAAAATAGCGGATCATGGTAACAAAGTTTAGAAGCGCTTCTAGGGTACCCGCTTTAAAACCAAATTCACCAGCTCTACTAATCACTTCAAAAAGTGTAATATTATTTTCATTTGCCGCAATGGCACATTTTTCGAGGGTCGTTTTACCAATACCTCTTACTGGGTAGTTGATAATTCTTTTAAGCGCCTCTTCATCTTTGATATTAACCACCACGCGCAAATACGCAATAAAATCTTTGACTTCTTTGCGCTGATAGAAACTTACGCCACCATAAATGCGGTAGGGAATGCCCATTCTTCTAAGGCTTTCCTCAAACGAACGGCTCTGTGCGTTGGTGCGGTATAAGATAGCAAAGTCATTGTTGTTAAAATGATTGCGCAGTCTTTGTTCTTGAATGGTGTCTGCTACAAAACGTCCTTCATCATTGTCTGTCATGGTGCGCACCAAACAAATTTTTTCACCTTCTTTATTTTCGGTCCAAAGATTTTTTTGAATTTGGCCTTCGTTGTTTTTGATGACTTCGTTGGCTACATGAATAATGTTTTGACTGCTTCTATAATTTTGTTCCAGCTTTACAACTTTAACATCATCATAGTCTTTTTTAAACTGTAAAATATTTTCGATAGTAGCGCCTCTAAAACTATAAATACTTTGTGCATCATCACCAACTACACAAATGTTTTCATGCACGGCAGCTAGTAGTTTAGTAATTTGATATTGCACCGGGTTGGTATCTTGGTACTCATCAATAAGTATGTATTTAAACTTGTGTTGGTATTTGTGTAATACCTCCGGAAAGTTTTTTAAGAGTTCGTGCATTTTTAAAAGTAGGTCATCAAAATCCATAGCCCCATTTTTAAAACAACGGTTGGCGTATGCTGCATAAATTTGAGCAATGGCGGGCCTGTTGGCGCGCATGTCTTCTTGCTGAATGTAATAATCTGTAGCGTATTCGGCGGGAGACAGGAGTGCATTTTTAGCACTTGAAATCCGACTGCCTACAATATTTGCTTTGTAATGTTTATCGTCTAAGTTTAATTCGTTAACCACGGTTTTGATAACGGATCTGCTATCATCGGTGTCATAAATGGTGAAATGATTGGGGTAACCAATGCGGTGCGCTTCTGCGCGCAGAATGCGCGCAAACACACTATGAAAGGTACCGATGTATAAATTTCTGGCATCGGTATTACCCAGCGTGCGCTCAATTCTCTCTTTCATTTCGGCAGCTGCCTTATTGGTAAATGTGAGTGCTAAAATATTAAATGCATCTACACCTACAGACATCAGGTGCGCAATGCGCGTTGTTAAAACTTTTGTTTTGCCACTACCTGCACCTGCCACAATCATGAGTGGTCCGTTCACATGTAATACCGCTTCTTTTTGCGGATCATTAAGCCCTGCTAAATACTGTTGCATAGCCGCAAGATAAACCCTAGAACGCATCTTCCCTTCAATCGTTGATAAGTTAATGTACGTGTTTCGTGCAGTTATAATTCAGTGTTTTTCTATATGCTTTCAATATTTATTGCAGTCATATTGCATATGTTAAATTTTATATAACCTAAACTATCTCTTATGCTAGCTCAAAAAATCAAAGTGCTTATTGCTGACGACCATATCATTTTTAGACGCGGCTTAAAAATGTTATTGGCTAGTATTGATGGGATAGAATTAGTGGGGGAGGCCGAAAATGGATTGGATTTACTTTCGGTGGCTGCCCGCTATACCCCCGATGTTTTTTTGGTGGATATTTCGATGCCGGTGATGGACGGGGTGATGGCTACCAAAGAGCTTTGTAAAAGACATCCAGGCGCTAAGGTCATTGCACTTTCGGTGTTTGGGCAAGAAAGTCATATCATGGAAATGCTGGATGCCGGTGCTCTTGGTTACCTTATGAAAAATGCCGATAAGGATGATATTGAACAGGCCATTGTGTCGGTGTTTAACAACAGATCCTTTTTTTGCACTGAGACTAACAAACAGGTTAAAGAGCTCATCGAAAAGTTTCAATCCGGCAGCAAAGAGCACTTAGTTGTATTTACAGAAAGGGAAAAAGACATCATAACGCTCATTTGTAAAGGCTTTATTAGCAAGGAAATAGCATGTACCCTTTATTTAAGCCAGCGCACAGTTGAAGGTCACCGAACTAGGGTGATGCAAAAAATGGGTGTTAAATCAATGGCTGGACTTGTGACTTACGCTTGTGAAAAAGGGCTTTATGGCGAATAATACCATAATTATTTATAAGCGCCAGCGTAGAAATTATAACTAAGCAGTTCTATATAAAATACCGTCTCTATATCTATACAACATCCCCCCGGTGTGTATAAACATATTGACGGTATTATGGCACGAATATCTAGCACACTTATATCTGATACACTAAACTAGGTGAAATAACGGGTTAGATAATAGGTAATTTCCTATATTTGTAAGGAATTCAAATGTAAAAAATAGGTTACATGTCCTATTTTATCGTTGAAAATCATTCATTTATGAAAAAATTACTTTTTTTATCGTTCTTTTGTTTTTTTACGATTGTTTTTTCATTTTCTCAGCGTGTAACGTATCTAGCCACAGATTCATTAGGTGCTCCTTTAGATACTACGGGCCTAATTACAGTTAGAAATAGCTATTTTTTAAGTAAGATTATTGCAACATCTAAGTCTTCTTTAGTATTGCGTGGACCTGCACAATCATTTATTCAATTCAATCATCCAGTATTAGGCATCAGAGAACAGGTTGTCATAAAAACTCCAAATAATTTTTTTATTGCAATTTCTGGTGCCGGACGTATGTACCAACAGATAGCAGCAACAGACTCTTTACTCTATTTCAAACGTATTGATGACAATGAGAATATTAATTACAATTTAGGCGCCTTTTATTTTTCGAACGGGGAAACCATATACAATCACGGGGGCTATGGCTTTTGGAAAACCAATGGCACAATTAGGGGCTTTAATTTTAAAGATCGAGAATGGGATGTATTTCCTACCAATATTGAAGTGTACAACCCAATTTTTCCAGGTAGTAGTTGGTTTGATGTTTCAAAAAATGCACTTTACATACCCTATCAGCAATTGATTAATTCTGGCCTTAAAGGATTTCAGAGTGCCGCTGGTAAAATTATTGATGGTGTTATGTATTTGGATTGTAAAACCTGGGATTGGTTGAAGATTGGAACATTAAAGTCCAATTATTTGACAATTCTAAAAAACGCAAAAACTAAAATATACAACCAGTCGGGGTACTTTGTTTCAGATGGCGAAGATGTATACTGGTTTAATTTTTTAAATAATTCGGTATCTAAAAACACCAATAGAACCCTCGCCCAAAGTATTAATAGACTTGATAATTCAAGTATTCAATATTATAAAGACGGTATTGTATACAGCTATTTTCCGGGAACAGGTACTTTAGATACGCTCATTGTTGATGAATCTAAATTTGCTAAAGAGCCTGAGGCTTTGTGGGGTAATGATATTGAGTTAGAAACTATTTGGCCGCTTCTACTTAGTTTGTTCTTATTTAGCGTGTCACTTTGGTACTTTTTTAAGGTTCCTTCAAAAAAAGATAGAAAGAAAGTTGTCGAAACATTTAATGTTGGCATAAAAAAGCTAGATGTTTCCTTTAATCAGACCGAACTTTCACTCATAGACCTTTTAATTGAAAAGTCTTTGGTGGGAGCAACGGCTACTATCAATGATATTAACTATGTACTTGGTATCAAAGACAAAAATGTGGGGATGCAAAAAAAGGTGAGAAGTGATGTCATTAATGGAATTAATGAGCGCTTTAAGTATGCTAGTAGCCAAGATATTCATCTGGTGCTAAGCATAAGAAGCGAAACAGACAAGCGGTATTTCGAATATTTTATAGCCAAGGACCAAATAAAAGAGGTTCAAAAGTTGATAACAGGATAGGTTATTTCCTATTTATTTTATTCGTTTTTACGCTCTAGATACTCCGAAGGCGTCATGCCTGTTTCGGTTTTAAAGGCATTGTAGAAGTTTGAACGCGTCGAAAATCCCGACTTTTTACCTATTCCATCCATCGAAAGTTCATCCGCCTGACCTGAATCCAATAATTTGGCTGCGTATTGAATACGAAGTTGCGTTCTTAAAGTGGTGAATTTTACATTCATTAAGGTATTTAAGCAATACGACACATGGTGAACAGGTACTTTTAAAGATGCAGCAAGCTCATTGATGGTAAAATCTGGATTTAAGTATGGCTCTTCCTTTTTTAGATAGGCGTTTATTTTGTCTACCAATTCAAAAAACGGATCATCTTGAGGTAATTGAGCCTCCGCCAAAATATTTATTGGTGTAACTATTTGGTTGGTTTCCTTTTTTTGCTTTTCAGGAGTATCTAATTCTGCCACTGAATTGGCAGTATAAATAGGCATCCCATATAAAATTCTGGGGAATAACAATAACATAAAGGACATGCAAAAATAAGCAATGCCGCTAAAAAAGTGGGTAAACTGCCCATTGACCATTGTAGCAGTTACCGTTTGCTTTGATAAGCTGAGGCTTAGTAGAAAAAAATTAATGATCAGAATAGCCGTAGTCACTTCTAATAAAATAAGCCACCTGTAGGTTAATTTAAATTGCTGGATAGGAACTTTTGCTCTATTTGATTTTGGGTTATTTAACCATAATAAATAGGTTATGTAACCTAAATATAAAAATACCAATATAGGTCTTCCCAAGAAATTTACAATTGGCTTAGTAATCCAATTGACCTTAAACTGAGTAATTAAATTTAGGTCATTTAAAATTTGAGCGGCAATATCTA
>JBIIZN010000104.1:0-5286 GCA_044346275.1 Sediminibacterium sp. | reverse complement strand
TTGGCGAGAACAAGACGGCTCGTGCAGCAGCAAAGGTTTGGGCTAAATTAAAAGGCGTAGACAACAAAAGATCTATCGAAAAAACATGGAATAGTGGTGAAACCATTTACCCTGTTCGTGTTGAGAAGAGAGCTTTCCAGTTTTTATACAAAGACGAAAGTGGCTTCAACCTTATGAACAATGAGACTTTCGAGCAAATTGCACTAGGTGAAGAAATGATCGATGCACCGCAGTTTTTAAAAGACGGTTCTGAAGTTTTTGTTTTTATTAATACAGAAACCGACCAAGCGATTGGTGCAGAATTGCCAGAAAAAATTGTTGTGAAAATCACGTATTGTGAGCCAGGTTTAAGAGGCGATACTGCAACCCGTGCTTTAAAAGCAGCTACGGTAGAAACAGGCGCAACAGTAATGGTTCCTTTATTTGTGGAAGAAGGGGAACTAATCCGCGTAAACACCAAGTCTGGTGACTATGTAGAAAGAGTAAAAGAATAAGATAAAACGTTAATAAATAAAAAAGGGGAAAATTCAATTTTCCCCTTTTTTTGGCAAAAAATGCCTATTTTGCCCCCGAAATTGATCAAAATAACCCCAATTTACCCCAAAAACCGTAAAAATGGACTTAAAGCAAATTCACGAATTAATTAAAATTGTCAATAAAAGTAACATTGGCGAAATCAGTATAGAAGACAAAGATGGTAAAGTAACCATCAAGCAAAAAGAAGAAGCGGCTGTAACCTATACCTCGGCCCCTAGCCAGGCGGTATATGCCCCAGCTCCAGCTGCTCCGTCTGCCCCAGCTGCTGCCCCTGCAGTCAGCGCGCCAGCACCTGCTGCTGCTCCAAAAGCAGATAATTTAATTACCATTAAGAGCCCAATGATTGGTACATTTTACAGAAGACCTTCTCCAGATAAGCCATTACTCGCCGACGTAGGTACCGATGTTGCTGCTGGCAAAGTGGTATGTATCATTGAAGCCATGAAATTATTCAATGAAATTGAAAGTGAAATTTCAGGAACGATTGTAAAAGTGCTCGTTGAAGATGCAAGTCCTGTAGAATTTGACCAGCCATTATTTTTGGTTGAGCCTAATAAATAACCAGGCTTTTTCTTAAACTTTAAATTGAAACAATGTTCAATAAAATATTGATTGCCAATAGAGGAGAGATTGCGCTACGTATTATTCGTACTTGTAGAGAGATGGGGATTAAAACGGTAGCCGTTTATTCTACCGCCGATAAAGATAGCTTGCACGTAAAGTTTGCGGACGAAGCTGTTTGTATTGGTAAGCCTAAAGGCGTAGACTCTTATTTAAACATTCCCCATATTATGGCCGCTGCAGAAATTACCAATGCAGATGCCATTCATCCTGGATACGGATTTTTAGCTGAGAATGCCAAGTTTGCGCAAATTTGTGCCGATCATGGTATTAAGTTTATTGGCCCAACCCCCGAAATGATTAATAAAATGGGGGATAAGATCACTGCCAAAGATACCATGATTAAAGCGGGTGTTCCGGTGGTGCCAGGTGGTAAAGGTTTGTTAGAAAGTGTGGAAGAGGCAAAAACTTTGGCCAAAGAAATTGGATACCCGGTTATTTTAAAAGCAACTGCTGGTGGTGGTGGAAAAGGTATGCGTGTGGTTTGGAATGAAGAAGAAATTGAAAAAGCATATTCATCTGCTAGACAAGAAGCTGCTGCTGCATTTAAAAATGACGGCGTGTACATTGAAAAATTTGTAGAAGAGCCAAGACACATCGAAATACAGGTAGCTGGAGATCAATACGGAACGGTATGTCATATGAGTGAGCGTGACTGTTCGATACAGCGTCGTCATCAAAAATTAGTGGAGGAATCTCCTTCTCCATTTATGACACCTGAGCTCCGTAAAAAAATGGGAGAGGCCGCTATTAAAGCAGCAGCTGCTATTAACTATGAAAGTGTTGGTACCATAGAGTTTTTAGTGGACAAGCACCGCAACTTCTATTTCATGGAAATGAATACCCGTATTCAGGTAGAGCACTGTGTAACGGAAGAAGTCATCAATTTTGATTTGATTAAAGAACAAATTAAAATTGCTATGGGTGAAAAAATTTCTGGCAAAAACTACGAGCCACAAATGCACGCCATTGAGTGTCGTATCAACGCCGAAGACCCCTACAACGATTTTAGACCTTCACCCGGAAAAATTACGGTATTGCACACCCCAGGTGGACATGGAGTTCGTGTAGATAGTCATGTATATGCAGGTTATGTCATTCCACCCTATTACGATTCTATGATTGGTAAATTAATTACCGTTGCGCAAACACGCGAAGAAGCGATTGACACCATGTATCGTGCCCTATCAGAATATGTTATTGAAGGTGTTAAAACAACTATACCTTTTCATTTGCAACTGATGCAAAATGAAGATTTTAGAAAAGGTAATTTTACCACTAAGTTTTTAGAAACCTTTACCATGAAATAAAAAAAATCCCTTACAATTTGTAAGGGATTTTTTTTGAATGCTATTGGAACTATTGTCCACCACCACGCTGTGGTCTGTTTCTTCTCATTTCTTCGTAGAAATCATCTACTGCTTTAATTTGATCGTCAGTTAAAGGAATCGCCTTTAATTTCTTTTTGCGTTCGTCAGCAGTTTCTTTTTGTTTAGCTGCTCTTTCCTCTTCCGATAAATCACGAAGTCCACGACCTTGTGTTTGTGCCCACAATTGAATTTCTAACACCTTATCTGCTTCTGCGTCAGATAATTTTGTTTTCTCTATTAATTGAGGCTTGATACGTTGTTTCATCATTTCAAGCATTTGAGCAGGGTCCATTTGCTGACCACCACCAAAACCTTGTGCCATAACACTTGTTGCTGCGATGCAACCAACAAAAGTTAAGAGTGCGATTATTTTTTTCATAATTTAATTATTTATGTTTTGTTAAGATAGTTAAATATTTTTTGATGCTTTTATTTTTTCGGCAAACCTCATTATTTACTCGGTACGCTTATCTTAAAAATAACATTTCTCTATACTTTGGTAAAGTCCATTTATCGTCATCTACCAAATGTTCTAGCTTGTCTACATGGTAGCGGATTTCATCAAAAAACGCCGATTTTACATCTGCTTCATAAGCGATGGCTTTTTTTCGATTGTCTTCGATGTTGTTGGCTACTTTTCTAGCTTCTACCATGGCATTTACCTGTGTGTAAATCACTTGGATGTGTTTACTAACTTGTTGTAATAAATCCGTTTGACTAGCATAGGTATCTGCACCAAGTCCAGCGGCTTTTAATCCACTAATATTACTAGATAATTTATTTTGGTAAGTAATTGCAGCAGGTAAAATATGGTTGATGGCTAGATCACCCATGATACGCGCTTCGATTTGTACTTTCTTAATATATTTTTCTAGTTCAATTTCATGTCTTGCTTCCAGTTCTACGTGGGTATACACATGGTTTCTTTCAAATAAATCCTTTGCTTTTTTAGTAACCATTGCGTCTAGTGCAACAGGTGTTGTTTTTAAATTTGGAAGGCCTCTGCGTTCGGCTTCTTGGTGCCACTGCTCACTGTAGCCATCGCCTTCAAATAAAACGGCTTTACTTTCAACAATATATTTTTGAATCACTTGCATTATGGCAATTTCTTTTTTGTCACCTTTTTCTACAAGGCCATCAACGTCTGCTTTAAATTGCTTAAGCGTATCTGCAACAATGGTATTTAATACGGTCATTGAAATAGCGCAATTCGCAGATGAACCTACGGCTCTAAATTCAAATTTGTTTCCTGTAAATGCAAATGGAGAAGTACGGTTACGATCCGTGTTGTCCAATAATAATTCAGGAATACTTCTGTGTAAATCAAGTTTTAAAATGGCTTCGTCCTGCTCGTCAAATTTACTGCCCACGCGGGTTTCAATGTCTTCAAGTACTTTAGCTAAATACTGTCCCACAAAAACAGAAATGATAGCAGGTGGTGCTTCGTTGGCGCCAAGTCTATGATCGTTTGGTGCAGATGCGATGGCAGCGCGTAAGATATCGGCGTAATCATGAACGGCTTTAATGGTATTTACAAAGAAGGTCAAAAACATTAAGTTTGTTTTTGGCGTTTTTCCTGGTGCTAATAAGTTAACACCTGTATCTGTTGCTAAACTCCAGTTATTGTGTTTACCACTTCCGTTGATGCCCGCAAAAGGTTTTTCATGAAATAATACCACGAGTTTGTGACGCTTTGCAACACGGTTCATGATATCCATTAAAAGTGTGTTGTGGTCTACGGCAATATTTACTTCTTCAAAAATTGGCGCGCACTCAAATTGTGCAGGCGCAACTTCGTTGTGACGTGTACGCAGAGGAATACCAAGTTTATAAGACTCTTGTTCAAAGTCTCTCATAAATGCATAAACACGCTCTGGAATAGATCCAAAATAATGATCTTCCAATTGTTGTCCTTTTGCAGGAGAGGCGCCATATACGGTTCTGCCACACTGTACTAAATCAGGTCTTGCATTGGCAATGGCTTCATCAATTACAAAATATTCCTGTTCCCAACCAAGTGTTGGTGTTACTTTGGTAACATTTTTATCGAAGTAATGACAAACGTCGATGGCTGCTTTGTTAATGGCTTCAACTGCTTTTAATAATGGTGCTTTATAGTCAAGTGATTCACCGGTGTAGGCCACAAATAATGTAGGAATACAAAGTGTTTTGCCTTGTCCAATTTCAATAATAAATGCCGGAGAAGAAGGGTCCCAAGCGGTATAACCTCTTGCTTCAAATGTCGCACGTAATCCACCACTTGGAAAAGAAGACGCGTCTGGTTCTTGTTGAATCAGTGCAGCACCATCAAATTCTTCGATAGCCGTGCCGTCACCTTTTAAAGTAAAAAATGAATCGTGTTTTTCTGCAGTGGTTCCAGTAAGTGGTTGAAACCAGTGTGTATAGTGCGTTACGCCTTTGCTTTCGGCCCATGCTTTAATACCAATGGCAATTTGATTGGCCATTGAACGGTCAATTTTTTTACCACCTCTGATACTTGTCACTAAACTTTTGTAAGACTCATCGGTGAGGTATTCTCTAGCTGTTTTTAAAGTAAAAACGCTGGAATTGAAAATGCCCGTAATTTTTGCACTCGCTGCAACCGTGGTATTGTTGTTCTTCAAATCCCGAATTGCATCAAAACGTAATGACATATAAATAGTTTTAATATGATTAAAATGTAAAGATACAGCCTAAATTTTTAACTTTTTAGATAGTAATCAACAAAAAATCCCCCATTTATGTATAAAAATGATCT
>JBIIZN010000103.1:0-5344 GCA_044346275.1 Sediminibacterium sp. | reverse complement strand
GAGTTTATACAAACTTTATGAAGCCAGTAGTATCCATCATGTGGTTTAGAAGAGACCTCCGTTTGCACGACAATGCAGCGCTCTTTCATGCCTTACAAGCTGCCAGCCAATCTGGCGGCGCTCCCGTTTTACCCATCTTTATTTTTGACAAACAAATATTAGATAAGCTCGACGACAAATCAGATAAGCGTGTTGTATTTATACATGCGGCATTACAAAAAATGCAAGCACAATTAGAAACACTTGGTAGTGGACTTACTGTTTTATACAGCACACCACAAGAAGCGTTTAAAACTTTATTAGCAACATATACCGTTGCGCATGTTTTTACCAATCATGATTATGAACCTTATGCAGTAGAGCGCGACACAGCTATTGAGCAGTTATTGGCTGCGCAAAAAATAGGATTTTCTACTTTTAAAGACCATGTGGTTTTTGAAAAATACGAAGTGGTTAAAGACGATGGGAAACCTTACACAGTATTTACACCCTATTCTCGCAAATGGAAAGCCTATTTAGCCAATAACCCTGTAAAGGTTTTTGACACAAAAAAGTATTCAAAAAATTATTTTCAGTACACGGCTCCGGACCTGCCTACAATGGATTCTATGGGATTTATAGGATCCGCGGCCACTAGTTTTCCAGCAGGCATCCTCGATGTAAATATTGTAAAAAAATACACCGACAACCGTAATTTTCCAGCCATCGAAAACAGTACCTCAAAAATGGGGGTACACCTCAGGTTTGGAACCGTTAGTGTGCGTGAAATTTTATTACAAGCACTACCCTTAAACGAAACCTATGTTAACGAAATTATTTGGCGTGATTTTTACCAGGTCATCCTGTTTCATTTTCCTAAAGTGGGTAAGGGAGAATCGTTTAAAAAAGAATACGATTTTATAAAGTGGCGCAACAACGAAAAAGAGTTTGAACATTGGTGCAACGGCACAACCGGTTATCCAATTGTAGACGCTGGTATGCGTGAATTAAACGCAACAGGTTTTATGCATAACCGCGTGCGCATGATTACGGCTTCGTTTTTGTGCAAGCATTTGTTAATTGACTGGCGCTGGGGCGAAGCATATTTTGCGCAAAAATTACTTGACTTTGATTTAGCATCCAACAATGGTGGATGGCAGTGGGCGAGTAGTAGTGGTTGTGATGCAGCGCCTTATTTTAGGGTGTTTAATCCCACACTACAAACCGAAAAGTTTGACAAGAATTTAGTGTACATAAAAAAATGGATACCAGAACTTAATGAGTTAAGGTATCCAAATCCTATTGTTGTGCATGAAGTGGCGCGTAAGCGGGTGTTAGAAACCTATGCCGAAGCGCTCAAATCAAAATAAAATATTCTCTTAGAATCTTCCATTAGAATAATTCTCTTAGATAAAACTAATAAGCTCTACGTCAAAAATAAGTGTGCTATTGGGTCCAATTTGTGCACTTACCTGACGGTCTCCATAACCTAAATGTGGTGGAATAAAAAAGCGCCATTTGCTGCCCGTTGGCATTAACTGCAAACCTTCGGTCCAACCTTTAATTACCATATTTAATGGAAAAGAAGCGGGTCTACCTCTTTGCACCGAACTATCAAAAATAGTACCATCAATAAGGGTACCATGGTAATGACAGGTTACTTCGTTGTGGGCAAGTGGTTTTTCACCAACGCCTGCTGTTAATACTTCGTACTGTAAACCAGAATCCAAAGTGGTTACTTCTGGTCTTGTTTTATTTTGCTCTAAAAAATCTTGTCCAGCTTTTAAATTTGCTGCTGCTTTTTCTGCTTTCATTTGTGCTAATTGATCGGCTACGCCCATTTTATAAAATTTTAATCGTTTGCGTAAGAAGAAACTGGTTCGCAGGTGCAAACTAAATTTCTATCTCCGTGTGTGTTATTAATTCTTGCCACGCTAGGCCAAAACTTATGTAGCGCAACATACGGTAAAGGAAATGCAGCTGTTTGTCTAGAGTAACTATAGTTCCATGTCTCTGCACATACCACACTTTGTGTATGAGGTGCATTTTTTAATGTATTGTTTTGCTTGTCTGCTTTACCAGATTCAATGTCTTTGATTTCGTGGTAAATGGCAATCATAGCATCACAAAAACGGTCTAGCTCTGCTTTATCTTCACTCTCTGTAGGCTCAATCATGATGGTACCTGCTACCGGAAAACTCATAGTAGGTGCGTGGAAACCATAGTCAATTAAACGCTTCGCAACGTCTTCTGCTTCTACGCCTGCTGTTTGTTTAAATGGTCTTAAATCAACAATAAATTCATGCGCACAAGTACCGTTTCTACCAGCATATAAAATCGGATAAAACTTTTCTAAACGCGTTTTCATATAGTTCGCATTTAAAATGGCATAAGCAGTAGCGTCTTTAATACCCTGTGCACCTAACATTTTAATGTATGCGTAACTAATTAATAAAATACTTGCAGAACCATACTGCGCAGCACTTACAGCGTATGCAGGATCACCTGTTTGGTGATGACCCGGTAAGAATGGTGCTAATTTATCATTCACACAAATAGGGCCCATACCAGGTCCACCACCACCGTGTGGGATAGCAAATGTTTTGTGTAAATTTAAGTGACACACATCGGCGCCAATCATACCCGGGCTGGTTAAACCAACTTGTGCATTCATGTTCGCACCATCCATGTATACCATGCCTCCGTTTGTATGGATTAGATCGCAAATGTCTTTAATGGTTTCTTCAAATACACCATGTGTAGAAGGGTAAGTTACCATCAATCCACCCAGGGTATCTTTATACTGTTCTGCTTTTTGTTGAAGATCGTTCATGTCAATATTACCCGCATCATCACATTTAACCACTACCACTTTAAAGCCCGCCATTACAGCACTTGCAGGGTTTGTTCCATGCGCACTAATAGGAATGAGTACAATATTTCGGTGCTCATTTTTATTTGCTTTATGGTATGCACGAATGGTTAATAGTCCAGCGTATTCGCCTTGCGCACCACTATTGGGTTGTAAGCTACAGGCGGTAAAGCCTGTTACTTGACATAAATAATGAGAGAGCTCTTTTACAATTTGTTGGTAGCCTTCTGTTTGATTGCTAGGCACAAATGGATGTAGTCCACCAAAGGCCGGCCAACTTACTGGCATCATTTCTGTTGCCGCATTTAATTTCATGGTACAACTACCAAGTGAAATCATCGATGTATTTAAAGACAAGTCTTTATTTTCCAAAGATTTAATATAACGCATCATCTGACTTTCGGAGTGGTGCGTATTAAATACTGGATGTGTTAAATAATCGGTGGTTCTTTGTAACCCTTGTGGGATATGGCTTGCAGCGCTTTCGATAGCTGCAGCTGTTAAGGTAGTAGCGGGTTTGCCCGTAGTGTTTGCAAATACAGCAAGTATGGCATTCGCGTCAGTTACACTTGTTGTTTCATCTATGCTAACAATTACTTTTTCATCAGCAGCATAAAAGAAATTAATGCCTGCTTTTTCTGCATTCACTTTTAATGCGGCAGCATCAACGCCACTGATTGTTATAGTATCAAAGAAAAATTTATTTTGCTGAGATAGTCCCATCGCATTTAAACCATTTGCAACCGCTACTGCAATTTTGTGTACCCGTGATGCAATATTTTTTAAACCCTTAGGTCCATGATACACCGCATACATAGCAGCCATATTGGCAAGTAATGCTTGTGCAGTACAAATATTGGAAGTTGCTTTTTCTCTTTTAATATGCTGCTCTCTTGTTTGAAGCGCCATACGTAATGCACGGTTACCTTGTGCATCAATACTTACGCCAATTAAGCGGCCTGGCATACCTCTTTTAAAATCGTCTTTGGTAGCAAAAAAGGCGGCATGTGGTCCACCAAATCCCATTGGAACGCCAAAACGTTGAGCGCTTCCCAGTGCAATATCTGCACCAAGCTCACCCGGAGGGGTAAGTAGGGTAAGCGCTAGTAAATCGGTGGCTACAATAACGAGGCCATCCACAGCGTGTACCTTATCAATAAAGGCACGTTGGTCTTCTACGCCACCATTGCTGTTTGGATATTGAAGCATTGCGCCAAAATAAGTTTCATCGATAGCAGCGGTTAAAAAATCGCCTACTACAATTTCGATACCAATAGGCTCGGCACGCGTTGTCAACACATCTCTTGTTTGCTTGAAAATATTTTTATCTACAAATAATTTTGGTTTTGTAGCAACATCCGATTTATTGATATGGTGAAAAGCAAGTGCCATTGCTTCTGCAGCAGCTGTTGCTTCATCCAGTAAAGATGCGTTGGCAATAGGAAGTCCGGTAAGATCTGTTACCATCGTTTGAAAGTTGAGTAAACTTTCTAAACGGCCTTGTGCAATTTCTGCTTGGTAGGGCGTGTACTGTGTGTACCATCCTGGATTTTCAAAAATATTTCTTAGTATAACACTCGGTGTAATAGTGCCATAATAGCCCTGCCCAATGTAATTTTTATACACTTTATTTTTAGCGGCAACAGTTTGTAAACTGGTTAAATATTCAAACTCCGAAATAGGAGCTGGGATATCCAACAAATGATTGATTTTAATGGCAGCTGGGATTGTTTTATCAATTAACTGGTCTAAACTACTAGCGCCTACCAGGTCTAACATGGTTTTGGTGTCTGCTGCATTAGGGCCAATATGACGACCCGAAAACTCCTGTGCTTGTTGTTCAAATAAGTTTGCCATAAACTAAATTATAATCTTGTAGTAAAAGTTATCCTTAATGGCCGCAAAGGTACGGGCACAAGGCCTCAAATTGGAGCTTTTGTGGAACCCGTTGATAAACTGTGGATGAATTTCTGCACAAATCGTCCTAATCTTGTAGTATGAACGAGATTTCACTTGAAAATTGGGAAAAAACAGCTGCCGACCACGAGAAAAAGTACAAACAATTCCTCCAAAAGCCGGATAAAAAGCAGCTCTTAAAGGTCCTTCCTGACCTTCATGATGAAGCCTTTGAAAAAATAGACTGTTTAGACTGTGCGGCCTGTTGTAAAAACTATTCGCCCCGTTTTAAAGGCCCCGATATCAAACGCATTAGCAAGCATGTGGGTATGCGTGAAACGGAGTTTATTGACAAGTACCTAGTAATGGATAATGATGGGGACTATGTAGCCAATACAAAGCCATGTCCATTTTTAGGTGCCGATAATTTTTGTAGTATTTACGACAAACGTCCTTCCGATTGTGAACGTTTCCCCTACACCGATGAAGACGTGTTTTTTAAACGCCCTGCTATTACCTTAAAAAATGTTACGTTTTGTCCAGCCGTGTTTCATGTATTTGAAAGGCTGATCGAAAAAAAGTAAGCTTACTTGGTAA
>JBIIZN010000102.1:0-5399 GCA_044346275.1 Sediminibacterium sp. | reverse complement strand
AAATGATTTCTTTTACTTGTGCCGAAAAATTATTATCCATAACCAAAAATTGGATTTATACAATTATAACGAATATTTTTGAGCGAAGTTGTGTGTGGATTATCCACATTTACTAACTTCACGCCTATACTATGGAGCTCAAAATTGATACCAAAGAAAAATACCAGCTTTTAACCCCCGCTGGAACCTCAATTACTGCCATTATAGCAGCAGAAATAGAGGCTATTTGCAATAAATGTCTAGAATCGGCCCAAAAAAATATGGTGCTCAACCTAGAAAATGTTAAAGAAATAACGCCAGAAGCCTGCCAAATCTTAACAGATTTACAACAGGCATTTTATGATAAAAGCGCCTCATTTGTGATCTGCTGTTTAAGTTCCACTATTGAAGACGCTTTTGACAGCTTAGGCCTTTTAGAGGTTCTCAACCTAACACCTACTTTAAGCGAAGCTTCCGACATTGTAATGATGGAAGAAATTGAGCGTGAATTATTAGACAGTGACGACTTTGAATTTGACAAAGAATCGGAATAAGTAACTGCTTATTGAATAATTTTTTCTACGCGCGTAAGCTTACCTGCTGCATTCATTCCTTCTACAACAATTCTAAATTTTGTTGTAACATCATTGTTGTAAAAATCCAATTTAACCAGTTTGGTTTTTTTGTCTGTTAAAACATATGGATTCCAATATAATGTAGTGCGTACATCAGGCACTTTAGTTGGCGCAGCCAAATAATTAGGACTATAAAATTCTTTGTACTGGGTATAGCCAGTTAAAATGGCGTTACTCAATCCTTTCAAACTTTCATTTTTTAAATCGGCAGGTTTTTTGGTATAAATAGCAATGGCTCCAGAAGGACCAGAACCAGATGAAGCCATAAATGGCGGACGGAAAACTTTGATGTAGGCAATATCACTCATTTGAATTCCCATGGTTTGCTCAGCATCAGAAATAACTTCATTTAAAAAAATATCGGGTGTACCGTCACGCCAATTTAGCCCTGGTACATTATTGCTATTGGCCTCTTCGGCACCATTAGCACCCAGTATTGGAAGTGACATGGTCATACCAGGAATTAAGTTTTGCAGGTACTGAAACACATTGGTAGCACCCGTTGCGTGGTTGTCATTTTGCACATCAAAGGCGTAACTATCTTTTGATGAAAACAATCCGGTGGTATATTTCTCGTCTAGTACATCGATTGGAGATTTAGCTTTTGATTGCACCACTACCTCTTTAAGTACCACCACCGAATCAAATGCTTTTTTAATTTTTTTGGCCTGCGCTTCCATGTACAATAAATAAGCGGTTCCTGAAGTGTCAGGTTTTGCAAAATGATAGAGTTGAATTTGTGTAGGATAAGAAACAGTAGGCAAACTATAGGTGAAATTCGCAACTGTAGTAGGCGCTATTTTTTTGTCTCCGTTTATCTTATAAAATACGCGAACGGTATCAAAAAATATAAGTCCGCGCTGACTAAAGCTCGCATCTGGAGCTATTGGTGCAAAAAAGTATTGTTTGCTACTATCTTTTGATTGCAGTACCATGGTAATGCTCTGTACCAATTTATTATCAAAAGTGCCCCCGTTATAAACCGCACCTCTAATTTGTAAGTAATCACTATCCATTTGGTATTTCAAATTGGGTAGCTTTCCTTTTACCATGTCCTCCCAATTGTATTTACGCCAACCATGCGTAAGCATCACCAAGTCAAGCTTTGCAGGTATGTCGGCATCAGTACTTGAAAAATATTGCGCAGCATTAGGGATAACTCCTTTGATGTCTCCTTGTAAAAGCAGGTTCGAAAAAATAGTATTTGAATTATCTTGCACCGCATTCACATCCGTTACAGATACTGATAAATTACTCAAGAGCGTATCTTCTACAACAATATCAATGGTGTTTTTTGCACGTTTAAACAAACGGGGCGTAAACATTTTTACCGACGGGTAAAAAGTATGTAAGTTATTATTGATAAACAAAACCCGCTCAGCTACTGGCACCCAAGCTGCATCAAAAACGGTAATTTGTAAAACTCCCGTAGGCAAACTATCAGTTCGCATGGCAAGTGCTGCAGATTTTTTTGTTTGGAGTTGAATGGTAGAGGTATATACCATGCGCTGATGCATGGATGCCACCACATGCAGTTGTAAAAAGTTTTGGGCAGTTACACTAGGGCGCTGAATAACTATTTTGGCTTTATCTTCTTGCAACAGCGCCTGCATCACAATACCATCTGGTTTTGCAGCCGGTAAGGCAGTATTATGTACATTTCCTAACGCATCTACCCATATACAATTATAAGACTCGTCTTTTTCAGGCGTAAAACTAAAAACACCCATCCCATCATGCACCGATTGGATAGAATCCATGAGTGTCATTTTGCTATTAAAAATAGCGCCTTTAATGGGTGCAGGATCGCCATTTTGATTCACCGATAAAAATCCTACTTGGGCTTGGAGGCCGGCAACCAATTGTCCACCCTCTGGAAAAAATTGGAGTTTATAAATAGGATCTACTTTTTTTGAATTGGACAATGAATCGGACCCTTGTACTGTAATATCTTTGGTAAAAATAAATGCTGCATCAAAATTAAGCATCCACCTGGTGTAGGCTTTTACACGAATTCTGTTACCCTTGTAATTTTGAGGAATCTCAAATTGAAGTTTTGCTGATGATTCAAAAATGGGATGCACCGTATGCTTAATAAGTTGCCCTGCATCATCATACCAGTCTGCGTAAAAATTTCTACTATAATCAGATAAGCCCTCCCCTGCTAAAATGTAGGCCTTACCCCAAATGGTTTCTCCTTTAGTATATCCCCCCTTATCAAAATGAATATGTATTTTTTCTTGCTGATAATTTTCTTTGTAAACGGCAAGCATAGAATCTAATGCTTGTGCAAACACGACAAATGGTGCAACAACAAAGAGTCCAACAATCAATAAATACTTCATATTCATAGCTACAAATTTACAAAACAATTGATGCATTCTTTGTTAAAAAAATAGGGCGAAAAATCTAATTTTTCGCCCTATTCAAATGTATTAGAAATACGATTATTGATTCTTATCAAGTGTCATAGCCAAAAATGGAAGTCTTGCACCTGTTGAACCAGAGTACCCCATGCAAAAACCAGTAAGCGCTGCCCCACTTATCAATCCACTTGCACTCGCAAAACTCACAAGTGCAGGTGATGTTGCAGTGGCTCCAGCGGCGCGAACGGCCCATATTGTAGTGGTACCAGCCACAAAACCAGGCGCATTAATACCAACAGGAATATCCATAGCGCCAGAAGCTCCTAGGTATGGGATATTAGCACGCATGCGAACCCCATTAAGGTATAAATCTACGGCAGGTACATTTGGCATTAAATGCACAAAATTAAACCTACACATACCATCAGCAATACCAACGATATTGTTTCTTACAAAAACCGACTTCATATTAGCAGCTGTATCCGTCAAATGAAGCGTTTGAGGTGTATTGTCTGTAATGTTTACATTGGTAGAAAACAACACTACAGAATCAACATTGGTTCCAAACTTTGGCATTACAATAGAAACTGCGTTACTTCCAAGAGGTACACTCATATAAAGTGCAAAGTTACTACCACGGGTATTAAATCCGCCCCCAGGAAATGGGGTACGTGATTGTAATAAGTTACTTACATAAGCACCATTTAATTTGATACGCAGATTAGCGTAATCGATAGCGTACGCAAAAGCTAGGTTCACTTTTAATTGACCTTTATTTGCGGGCGTTCCATATGCTTCATAAGGCTGATTGGTAACCCCAGTATTTTTTTTGCATGAAGCAAATACAAATAAGGCAACCAAAGCCATTGTATAATTTATTATTTTTTTCATCTCTTACTTTTTTTGCGTTAAGATTATGGTAGCATGAACCAATGTTCTTTGGTATGGTAATCAGATGCCAATGCACCAATTTTTTGCAATGCAGGAATATTGTATAAATATTCTGAATTGTATCTTGGACGACATCTGTACGGAAGTTTACCTGCGTTAAAAATATGAATGGTTGTTGGCAAAGTAAACCCTGCATACACTTTTTTACCAGTAGCCGGATCTAAATCTAAATATCTATACCTACGCATATCTGTCCATGTTTCACTAAATCCATATCCGTAAAGTGCAATGTACTTTTGAAGCATGATATGAGAAAGTGTTAAACCATTGGCATCAGCAGGCATTACTTTTGGATTGGTCATATAGGCTGCTTCAGTAGCTGGCGTAATTAAACTAGCCCAAGGAATACGAGATTGATATTGTGTTTTTAGCATTTCAAAATTCAATTCAATCGCTCTTTTATAGGTAGACAATGCCAATGCTCTATTTCCTTTACGAAGTGCAGCTTCTGCTTTTGTAAATAACATTTCAGATGCTGTAAGTAATGGGAATGGTGCTAGGTTGTTAAAAATATAACGACCAGAATCTGCAGTAACTGCAATAGAAGCATAAGGAGCTCTCCAGTAGTTTCTTGGCTGATCATTAAGACCTAAACCAGTAGAGCCTAAAGCAGGCTGTACACCTCTAAAGGTACCATTCGGGTTTTCATTGATTAAATATGGCGTACGTGGATCAAATACTCCAGAAAATGGAGATTCGGTATCGGTACCCGTTAATAAATTTGCAATGTATGAAGATTGACGAAGGGTTGCAATATTGTTACGGTAAGGTCCATAAAAATTATTGGTACCACTAAAATTACCACCTACCCATTTTTGCACTGCATTGTCTGCATTGCTTGTAACAGATAAGTCACAATATTTAATTACAGAATCCGCAAAATTTCTTGAGGCATAAATAGCTTTGTGACTCAGGTGTGCATAGGTTTTTGCCTTTACCGCATACACAAACTTTTTCCATTTGTTTACGTCACCGCCATAAAAATAGTTATCGCCATATTTTAAATTGGTAGCGCTTACTGCACCATCGGTTCTATTTAACAACGTAATCGCATTATCGCACATTACTCTTACAGAATCAAAAACATCTGCTTGGCTATCATAATCAAATTGTTGGCGCTCGGTATCAAATGCTTGACGCATAATTACTTCACCATACTGCTCTGTGGTTACCAACCAACTCCAAGCAAAAATGGCTGTAGCAACACCTACATAATCCCATTTCTTTTGTTCCGTACCTCTAGAAATAATGTATTTAGCATTTGGACCAATACCATAATAATGCATGGCCCAAACGTTACCCGTTACATCAGATGTGGTTGCAAAAACACCTCCCAATTGATCATACAAGTTACCAGAAGTGTTGGTACCCCACCACTGAATATATTTTGCTAAGTTAACCGCATCCGTTGCTGGACCATAAGATCCACCACCACCACCTGTTGGGGGTGCAGCAGTCGATGTCATTT
>JBIIZN010000023.1:0-17230 GCA_044346275.1 Sediminibacterium sp. | reverse complement strand
GTCAAGTTCTTCAGACATAATGCATCAATTTGATGGCAAAACTAATAAATAGTACCGAAAGCATCATTTTTCATACAAGAATTGGAATTTGAATTTTATCTTCGCAGCAAATACCCAAATTATGGCGTCTATTCAAACCTTAAAAGATACGGCAACTCAAGTTAGAAGAGATATCGTTAGAATGGTACATGGTGTTCAGAGCGGACATCCTGGTGGATCTCTTGGTTGTACCGATTTTTTAACGGCGCTTTACTTTCATACCCTAGATCATAATCCAGCATTTAGCATGGACGGAAAGGGTGAAGACTTATTTTTCTTATCCAACGGACATATTTCACCGGTATTTTATTCGGTACTTGCAAGATCAGGTTATTTTGAAGTGAGTGAGCTTGGAACCTTTAGAAAATTAAATACCCGTTTACAAGGCCACCCAACTACACATGAACATTTACCGGGTGTAAGAATTGCAAGTGGATCTTTAGGACAAGGTATGAGTGTTGCCATTGGTGCAGCGCTTTCTAAAAAAATTAATGGAGATTCAAAGCTTGTGTATTGTTTACATGGAGATGGCGAATTACAAGAAGGGCAAATTTGGGAATCAGTGATGTTTGCGGCACATAACAATTGCGATAATTTAATTGCAACCATCGACGTTAATGGTCAACAAATTGATGGGCCTACCAAAAAAGTAATGAACCTAGACAGTTTACGCGCCAAGTTTGAAGCGTTTAACTGGACCGTTATTGATATGGATGGTAACAATATGGAAGACGTTGTTGCAACACTTGATAAAGCAAAATCACTTACCGGTCAAGGAAAGCCTATCTGTATTTTAATGAAAACAGAAATGGGTAAAGGTATTAGCTTTATGGAAGGAACGCATGAGTGGCATGGCATTGCACCAAACGATGCCCAACTTGCTGATGCGCTTTCTCAATTACCAGAAACACTGGGTGATTATTAACAAAGAGATCTCTAGCTTTTTAAGGATAACAATTGTTGGCTTGCTTTTTTAGCAGGAATCCATGCTGCCAACAGCGCAATCACAGTAGTGGTAGCAACTACGAGTACATAATCGGTGGCCATTAATTTTACTGGATAGTAATCGATAATAAAACTTCCGCCACCACCTAGCGTAATAATTTTGAATTTTAGTTGTAGCACACAAATGAGTGTGCCAAATGCTGTTCCAATAAAAGTACCTACACCCGCTAGCACCAGACCTTCTGTAATAAATATTTTTTGAATGAGTCCTGTGCTTGAGCCCATCGCCCTTAGTACTGCAATATCTTTTTGTTTTTCTAGTACAAGCATGGTGAGTGCACCAATCATATTAAATGCGGCTACAACTAATATCAAACTCAAAATACCATAAATGATCCACTTTTCCATTTGCATTACAGCGTACAAATTTTTGTTTTGCTCGTAACGCGTTTCTACTATAAAATTTTTACCGATAGCATTTTGAATGGCTGCTTTTATTTTTTGAGGGCTACCACTTATTTTTATTTCTAGGCCACTCACCTGATTGGGTGTCATGGAAAGCATGTACCGCAAAAAATCAATATTGGTAAATATGAATTTATTATCAAACTCTTGTTGCACAGCAAAAACACCCTTTGCTGCTACATTAAATGAAAACATGCCATCCACGGCGTCAAAAGCCGCTCCTTTATTTGGCGTATATAAGGTTAAAGGGAATCCTCCTTTTGTAACATCTGCACCTACCGCATTTTCAATACCGGCACCCATCACAATTCTAGGGTTTTGTAGATCACCCATATCGTAACCGCCTCTAACAATATGTTTATTAATGTTATTGGTGCGAGAAAAATTACTATCCACCCCTTTTACAACAACAATACTCTGATAATCGCCATTGGCAAGTAATGCTTTTTCTTCAATGACTTTACTTACTGCAGCAACACCTTCAATAGATTTTATTTTATACAAGGTAGCATCATCAAGATTCATTTTTTTACCCTGCGCTGGTACCACGCGCATGTCAGCGTAAAAATCGGTATAGAGACCTTTTACTAAATCTTCGAAACCATTAAAGACACTTAAAATAACAATGAGTGCGGCCGCGCCAACAGCAATAGCAGTAACGCTTACCCATGCAATAATATTAATTGCACTTGTAGACTTTTTTGATTTAAAATAACGCCAAGCAAATAAATATTGCACGATACTACATTAATTTGATTCTTGATCCACGTCATCATCGCCTTTAGCTTCGTTTTTAGTGCCCTCTGGTTCACCGGTCGGTTTTTTTTCGGCATTGATTTGCTTGAAAATTTCTTCCATCTTAAACACGTAATCTAAAGTGTCATCGTGGTAGAAATGCAATACCGGAATGCGTCTAAACTGATGCTTTACGCGGTCGGCTAGCTCCTTTTTGATCTCCCAGGCCCTAGACTCAATTACTTTCATCACTTCTTTAGCGTCTGGAACCTGAAATAAACTTAAGTAAATACGTGCCTCCAAAAGGTCGGGCGTTACCTTAACGGAGGAGATGGAAACCATACCACCAGCTATCATTGAAAGGTTTAGCCTTCTAAATATATCATTCATTTCTTCCTGTATAGCCCCTGCTACCTGACGTTGACGTTTGCCTTCCTCCATGTTCTTTGCGTTTAATTGGCTGTAAAATTAGTTACTTTGCCTTGTTTTAACGATTTTATCATTTATGAAGCGTTTTTCTCGAATTCTATTTTACCTCCGAACCCAAAAAAGGAATATTGCCCTCTATGTGGTATTTAACCTCTTGGCCATTCTTTTTTCACTGGTTTCGCTGGCTATGTTGGCTCCTTTTTTACAGCTTCTATTTGGCACTGAAAAGCTCATAACTACAAAACCGGTTGCCGCGGATGCAAGTTTATCTGCAGGCACCATTTTAAATTATCTCAAATATTTTATTTCAAAAATCATTATTGAACAAGGAACCGTTTATGCACTTGGTGCTATTTGTGGTATTATTATAACGGCCATTTTCTTTAAAAATTTATTTACCTATTTGTCATTTAGGGTATTAGCGCCTATGCGCAATTATGTAATGACAACGCTTCGTTCGGATTTGTATAAAAAATTATTAGACCTTCCAATTGGCTATTTTACCGAACAACGTAAGGGTGATATTATAAGTAGAATGAGTAACGATGCCAACGAAATTGAATGGAGTGTGATGAGTACATTAGAAGGGCTTATTAAAGACCCGCTTAATATTTTAATTATTTTAATTTTCTTGGTTTTTTTAAGCCCTGTACTTTCTTTGTTTTTACTCGTGCTACTTCCAGTTACCGGTTTTGTCATTGGACGACTTAGTAGAAGTTTAAAAAAACAATCTACTGCCTCACAAGAAAAGCTTGGAACTTTATTATCCATATTGGATGAAACCCTTGGGGGACTAAGGGTTATCAAGGCTTTCAATGCCGAAAAAATACTATTGCAAAAGTTTTTAGACAATAATAATGCGCTCAATCAGATCCGAAATAAAATGAATTTCAGAAAAGATTTGGCGTCACCGATGTCCGAATTTTTAGGCGTGATTGTGCTGTCTTGTATTTTATGGTTTGGTGGAAGACTGGTATTAAATAACCAAGCAGGCTTAGGACCAGAAAGTTTTATAACCTATATTTTATTTTTTACGCAGATTATCAATCCGGCAAAATCTTTGTCAAGTTCATTTTATAATGCACAAAGAGGCAGTGCTGCTATTGAGCGTATTGAAGAAATTTTAAAAGCGCCTGTTGCCATAGAAGACAAGCCCAATGCAACAGTTTTAGAAAATTTTGAACACCGTATCGAGTTTAAAAATGTAAGTTTCTCTTACGACGACACCACTATTTTAAAAAATATCAACCTTGTTATTGAAAAAGGAAAAACTGTAGCGCTGGTAGGATCATCGGGTGCTGGTAAAAGTACTTTAGCAGATTTAATTCCACGTTTTCATGACGTAACAGAAGGTGAGGTTTTAATTGATGGTATTAATATTAAAGAATATAGTTTACAAAGTGTGAGAGCTGCCATGGGTATTGTAACTCAGGAGCCCATTTTATTTAATGATAGCATTGCGCAAAATATAGCCTTGGGCGTCCAAACAGCAAGCCCAGCAGCCATTACAGCCGCCGCTACCGTAGCCAACGCCGCAGCATTTATTAATAGCAAAGAAGACGGATATGACGCTAATATTGGTGACAGGGGTAGCAAACTAAGTGGTGGTGAACGTCAGCGCATTACCATTGCAAGAGCTATTTTAAAAAACCCACCGATCTTAATTTTAGATGAAGCCACTTCCTCACTAGATACAGAAAGTGAAAGACTGGTGCAAGACGCCATCAATAAAATGATGCAAAACAGAACCTCCATTGTTATTGCGCACAGACTCTCTACTATCCGTCACGCCGATGAAATTATTGTGTTGCAAAAAGGAGAAATTGCAGAACGTGGTACCCATGATGAACTACTTGCAAAAGGCGGTATGTACAAAAGACTTATTGATATGCAAGAAGTAAAATAATTAATGCAAAAGTTTGACACATAAAAAAGGGCTATCTAATTAAGACAGCCCTTTTTTTATAGATCGAGATCTACAATTATTGTTGATCAGGACTTGGTTTTACAAGACCTAATTTAGCTTCTAAGCTAAGTGTAGCATGCGGCACAGCGCGTAAACGAGCTTTGTCAATTAACTTACCAGTTACTCTACAAATACCATATGTTTTGCTTTCAATACGCATGATTGCTTTTTCTAGATGGTCGATGTACGTAATTTGACGGCTAGCCATTTGAGACAATTGCTCTCTTTCCATGCTAACACTACCATCTTCCATGGTCATGTAACGCGCATCATCATTGTCACCACCCATTTCGTCTTTACGGGTAATTAAACCTTGAAGGTACACAAGCTCTTTTTTAGCAGCTTCTAATTTTTTGTTGATGAGCTCACGAAACTCGTTAAGTTCTGCATCGCTGTATTTAACAAGTGTTTGGTTGCTCTTCGTCACAATTTGTACTCTTTTTTCTAAAGGTGTATATCCAGGACTGTAAGGCACGCTCGACTTTGTGTTTGTCTTGGGTAATTTTACATCCTTAATAGGTTCTAATGGTTTTCTCACTGGCTTTTTAGGCGGTGCTGGTGGCAATTTCACTTCCGGCTTTTTAGGCATCGGAGGAAGTGGCGCTGGTTTTGCTTTTACCACTGGCGCAGGCGCTATTTTAGGAACCGGCTTGCTAGGTAATACTACTTTGCCACCGGGTCTTACTGGTGCAGTTTTTACAATCACTTTTGCAGGAGGAGCTTTCACCGCTGCAACTTTTGCAGGCTTTGCTGGTTTTGCAGGAGCTGCTGGCTTTGCGGGAGCTGCCTTTTTAACAGGAGCTGCTGGCTTTGAGGGAGCCGCCACTTTTTTTGCAGGAACTGCTGCCTTAACAGGTACCGCTTTTTTTGCGGGAACTGCTGGCTTTGCAGGAGCTGCTACTTTTTTAGCAGGTGCTGCTGGTTTAGCAGGTGCTGCTTTTTTTACGGGTGCCGCTACTTTTTTGGCAGGTGCTGCAGGTTTAGCAGGTACTGCTTTTTTAGCGGGTGCAGCTGGTTTAGCAGGTGCTGCTTTTTTAACAGGAGCAGCTACTTTTTTTGCGGGTGCTGCTGGTTTAGCAGGTGCTGCTTTTTTTACAGGAGCAGCTACTTTTTTAGCAGGTGCTGCTTTTTTGGCCGGAGCCGCCTTTTTTGCTGGAGCTGCTACTTTTTTAGCAGGTGCTGCTTTTGGGGCTGGTTTCTTTGTAGCCATATGCTTGTTGTTATGCTTGTTTAGTTATTGAAACTTTTAGCAGATTCTCATTTACGTCGAGTTCAGTTGCATTTGCAACCTTGTCTACCCAGTTGATAGAATCAGCTAGAATTTCGCGGCAAATATAGTCGTTATATTTAACAATCGACTCCTCAAGCCTGTCGCAATGCTCGAGGGTCACGAATATACGGTCTGTAAGGGCAAAACCACTTTCTTTTCTAATATTTTGTACACGGTTTACGAACTCTCTTGCGTCCCCTTCCTGCTGTAAATCTGGAGATATTGTGATGTCGAGGGCTACGGTAAGGCTGCCTTTGCTCGCCACACTCCAACCTGGAATGTCCTCCGCGGTAATGTCAACCTCGGTTATTGCAATGCTAAGTTCTTCACCTTCAATAGATAAGAGAATTTCACCCGTTTTTTCGAGGGCGGCAATTTGAGCTCCGGTCATAGCGGTAATGGCTGCGCCCGCCGCTTTCATTTTGGCACCCATTTTGGTACCTAGGGCCTTAAAGTTGGGTTTTATCTTTTTCTTAATAATCCCCTCTGTTTCGGTCAAATATTCAATTTCTTTAACATTTACCTCTGCCGTTATCAAATCCTGGATTAAAACCAGCTGATCCTGCATCGCTGGGTCTAGCACCGGAATGAGTATTTTTTGAAGTGGCTGACGCACTTTAATGTTTACTTTTTTACGCAGGCTTAATACCAGCGAACAAACATCCTGTGCTAACTGCATTCTTTCCTCTAGCGCAGCATCAATGAATGTATCATTTGCCACTGGGAAATTTGCATGATGGATAGACGCTACTTGATGCTTACCCGTTACACTATTGAGGTTTGAAAAAACAACATCACTAAAAAACGGTGCAATGGGTGCTGTTAATTGTATCACAGTTTCTAGGCACTCGTATAAAGTTTGATAGGCACTAATTTTATCCTGCTCATATTCACCTTTCCAAAATCTTCTTCTACAAAGTCTTACATACCAGTTACTCAGTTGCTCATCCACAAAAGATTCAATGGCTCTTCCTGCAACGGTTGGTTCATAATCATCCATTGCCGCAGTTACTTTTTTTATTAGCGAATGTAAACTTGATAAAATCCAACGATCAATTTCTGGACGCTCTGATAAAGGCACTGGCGCTTCTGAAAAAGAGAAGCCATCCACATTTGCATAGAGCGCAAAAAATTGATAGGTATTATAGAGTGTACCAAAAAATTTGCGCTGCACTTCTTGAATACCGGCTATATCAAATTTTAAATTATCCCAAGGAGATGCATTGGTTACAAGGTACCAGCGGGTTGCGTCGGCACCATATTTTTCGATAGTTTCAAAAGGATTGACAACGTTACCTAAACGCTTACTCATTTTGTTGCCATTTTTATCTAGCACCAATCCATTACTCACAACTGTCTTATATGCAACCCTATCAAAAAGCATTACACCAATAGCATGCAGGGTATAAAACCAGCCACGCGTTTGGTCCACACCTTCACAAATAAAATCGGCAGGGAATGCTTGACCCTTATCTACTAAGTCTTTGTTTTCAAATGGATAATGCCACTGCGCATAAGGCATGGCGCCACTATCAAACCATACATCAATTAAATCTGAAACGCGGTGCATCGGTTTACCTGAAGCACTCACCAAAACAATATCATCAACAAATGGTTTGTGTAAATCAAGTATGCCGCCGTGTAAGTAATTTTGATTGACGCTACCACCGAGAACTTCATTTGCTTTTTTGATACCGGCATTTAACTCCTCCACAGAACCAATACAAACTTCTTCGGTACCGTCCTCTGTACGCCATACTGGAAGCGGCGTTCCCCAATACCTGCTTCTGCTCAAATTCCAGTCCACCATGTTTTCAAGCCAGTTACCAAAACGGCCTTCACCTGTAGATTTAGGTTTCCAATTGATGGTTTTATTGAGTTCCACCATACGGTCTTTAACAGCCGTTGTTTTAATAAACCAAGCATCCAATGGATAGTATAAAATTGGCTTATCTGTTCTCCAACAATGCGGATAACTATGTTCGTATTTTTCTACTTTAAACGCGCGGTTTTCTTTTTTGAGTTTTACGCAAATATCAACGTTCACATCAACATAGTTAGGATCGTCTTTGTAGTTTTTTACATAGCGATTACTAAATTCACCAACACCCGCTACAAATTTTCCTTCCCTGTCTACAAGCGTTAAAATACCAATATTATTTTTTTGACCAACACGGTAATCGTCTGCTCCGAATGCAGGTGCAGTATGTACAATACCTGTTCCATCCTCTGTGGTAACAAAATCACCTACTAAAATTCTAAATGGTTTTGCACCAGGTGTAATTGTATCAATGGCCTCCATGCTATTTGCATCAGATGGCATGAGTTGTTCATATTGTGCACCTTCAATATCTGAACCTTTAAAATTGGCCACAATTTTCCAAGGCAATAATTTTTGCTCTGCGTTGTAATTTTCAAAATCTCCATTTTCACCTTCTGGCTTAAAAAGCTTTGATAGCAATGCTTTGGCAAGCACTACGTGCACTGGCGCATGCGTATACGGGTTAAATGTTTTAACTAGTACGTATTCGATATTAGGTCCAACGGTTAATCCTAAATTAGAAGGAAGTGTCCAAGGCGTAGTTGTCCATGCTAAATAATACACTTCGTTATCACCCGCTGTGTCAAGTAAAAATTTATTTTTTACATCGCTGGCTAATACTCTAAACATCGCAACAGCAGACGTATCTTTTACATCTTTGTACGTACCCGGTTGGTTTAATTCGTGTGAACTAAGACCCGTTCCCGCAGCTGGTGAATAAGGTTGAATACTTACACTTTCATACAAGTATCCTTTTTTATATAACTCACTTAAAATCCACCAAAGTGTTTCAATATAATCATTTTCAAAAGTGATATAAGGAGCATTTAAATCTACCCAGTAACCCATTTTAGTAGTAATCTCATCCCACTTGTCTTTGTAACGTAGTACGGCTTCTCTACATTTTTGATTGTATTCTTCTACTGTAATTTTTTTGCCAATATCTTCTTTGGTGATGCCTAACTCTTTTTCAACCCCAAGTTCTACTGGAAGTCCGTGCGTATCCCAACCACCTTTTCTTTTTACCTGAAAACCCTGCATGGTTTTATATCTACAAACCATATCTTTTAAAGTTCTAGAAATAACGTGGTGAATACCTGGCATTCCATTAGCACTAGGCGGACCCTCATAAAATACAAAAGGAGTGTTACCTTCACGTAAACGCACACTTTGTTCAAACGCCTCTTCTTCTTTCCATTTAGCTAAAATTGATTGCTCAATGCTAGGCAGATGAAGGCCCTGGAATTCTGGATATTTTACACGCATACCTTTGTGGGTTAATCGGTTCTGTAATGCAATTACAGCCCTGTTTTTAAGGCTGCAAAGGTAATAAATATAAGCAAGGACTTACCTTTACCCTATGAAAATTGCCTTTTTTTCTACCCAACCCTACGACATCCCATTTTTCGAGTCTGCAAATCAAGCATTTGGGCACGAATTGGTGTTTTTTACGCAGGCCTTAGAGCCGGCCACCATAGGTTTAGCGGCGGGGGCCCAAGCAGTTTGCTTGTTTGTGAATGACCAGGCATCCGCCCCTGTTATTAAAGGCCTGAGGGCACTTGGCGTTCAAACCATCACCCTTAGATGTGCCGGGTTTAACAATATTGATATTGAAACTGCAAAAATGGCCGGCATCAAAGTTTGCAGGGTAGGCGCCTATTCACCAGAAGCGGTGGCAGAACATGCAGTTGCACTTTTACTAACCCTTACTAGAAAAACGCATAAAGCGTATAACCGCGTTCGGGAGCAAAATTTTGCACTTTCCGGACTGCTCGGATTTAACCTCCACGGAAAAAAAGTAGGGGTAATTGGTACCGGAAATATTGGTCAAGCCTTTTGCAAAATCATGCTTGGTTTTGGATGCGAGGTTACCGCTTTTGATTTGATTGCCAATAAAGAAATGGAAGCACTTGGTGTAAAGTACGCACCACTCATTGAGGTGTTAGCATCTGATATTATTTCGTTACACTGCCCACTTAACGAACAAACAAAACATATTATAAATGCCGAAACAATTAGCTACTTAAAAAAAGGAGTGACGCTAATAAATACGGGAAGAGGTGGACTTCTTGATACCAAAGCCGTTATTGATGCGCTAAAAAATGGGACCATTGGTGCCCTTGGATTAGATGTATACGAGCAGGAAGAAAAATTATTTTTTAAGGACTTATCAAGCACCATTATTCAGGACGATACCATTCAACGGTTAATGAGTTTTTCAAATGTGCTCATAACGGGACACCAAGGATTTTTTACCAAAGAAGCCATGGAAAAAATAGCCCACACAACACTTGACAATATTTCGAACTTAGAAAAGGATTTACCCCTCGCGGCCGGAAACAGTATTGTCTGAACTACTGTCCAAAGGATTATCGGTAGTAGTGCCTGAACGGCCCTCTGGCAGAGGATCTACAAAGAATTTATTCTGAAAAATCAGGAGTATAAAAACGCCTAAAGAAATAGAAGCGTCCGCTACATTAAAAACGGGTCTAAAAAATTCAAAACTTTCACCGCCCCATATAGGAAACCAAGACGGAAAATGTCCATTGGTAATGATTGGAAAATAAAACATATCCACGACCTTGCCGTGAAACAAAGATGCATAACCCCCTGCTGCCGGAAATAAATGGGCAACGTTTTGAGCAGAACTATCGCTTTGCTCAAAAATTAGTCCGTAAAATAAACTATCAATTAAATTACCAAGTGCACCAGCATAAATCATAGCAGCACAAATAATAAACCCTTTATGCATGCCTTTGCGTAAAAAATTACGAAGTAAAAAGCTACCCCAAATAACAGCGCCAAGTCTAAATAAAGTAAGCGCTACTTTACCAAAATCGCCACCAAATTTCCACCCCCAAGCCATACCTTCATTTTCTACAAAATGAAGTCTAAACCAAGTACCCAAAACGAAATGCTCCTCACCAATATAATAATTGAGCTTGATGTAAAATTTTAGTGCCTGGTCTACAAATAAGATGGCAAGTATAATTCCAATTAAATGTTTTGCTTTCAATTGTGTCGCTTTTTTATTAAAGTGGGTCAAAGATAAGATTTACTCTTCTATGTAAATCCTTTTTACACGTGCATTAATGCCACTCATCATTTCATACTTATTCATTCCGGACCATTTGGTAAGGGTTTCAATTGCAATATGTTCGCCAAAAATTTCAACTTCGTCATTGATCGAAATGTCTTTTACCTCCGTAACATCAATCATGGTCATATCCATGCAAACCAGCCCCACCACAGGACATAATACCCCCTTTATATACATTTTACCTACGCCACTACTAAATCGTCTGTCATATCCATCGGCATAACCAATACGAACGGTTGCAATAAGGGTATCTTTTTCCATAATAGCTGCCCGCTCGTACCCTACCGATGCCCCTGTTGGCACCTGCCTAAGTTGCGCAATGGTTGTTTTTAATGAAGCCACTTTTCTAAACCCATTTGAAACAGTGGTGCCCGTACCATAAAGCCCAATCCCTATGCGTACCATGTCTAACCTGGCTGCTGGATGTCTTTGAACGGCATACGAGTTTGCAATATGCTTAATAAATGAATATCCAATTTGCGTCTCTAAAATACTACAAACCTGTTCAAAAACCTCGAGCTGTTCGCGCGTAAATGCATCATGCGCTGGCACATCACTGGCCACCAAATGACTCATCACAGATTTTACAACCATGCGCTTATCAGACACTAATTTTTGGGCTAGCACCATAGCATCGGCGGGTTCAAAACCCAAACGGTTCATGCCCGTATTTATTTTTATATGAATACCATATGCTTCAAGGCCCTGAACATTTAAAAATGATGCAAAGGCCTCATATATTTCAAATGAATAAATTTCCGGCTCCAAACCAAAGGCCACCATCGCATCAAAGCCAGCCTCGTCAGGACTCATCACCATGATGGGTAAGTGAATGCCAGCTCTGCGTAATTCAACCCCTTCGTCTACATAGGCTACCGTTAAATAATCTGTTTTTACAGCAGCAAGTGTTCTAGCAATTTCGGCACTTCCATTACCATATGAAAATGCTTTTACAACCGCCATTAATTTGGTGGATGCCCCAATCGTATGTTGTATTTGTTTTACGTTGTGCGCCAGTGCCGTTAAATTAATTTCAAGCACAGTTTCATGCATTTTTTGTTCCAGCCATTTTGCAATACGTTCAAATTCAAAAACACGCGCACCTTTTAACAAAATAATCTCGTTGGAAAAATCTTGTAGTCGAAACTGCTGTAAAAAAGACAAAGTACTATCAAAAAAATAAAGCTGTGTGCTGGTACCCAAAAACTCTTTTTGAATGACAGATTGATTCTTATTTATTTGACCCCCAATTCCAATAAAACGCTTGATCCCAAGGGTTGCAGCGTGTTTAGCAACATTCGCATAAAGGTCTTTGGATGCTTCACCAGTTTCTGCAAAATCAGATACAATGATACTAGAATCTCTACCTGCAGCCTGCGCTTGTAAATAGAAACTAGCCACAACAAAAGAATCAAAATCTAAATTGTAACTATCGTTGATAAAAGCACAATCATTTATTCCTTTTTTTAGTTGCATCCGCATGTCTACCGGCGTTAACTGCTTTATGCCGTTAGCAATAAATGAAAAGTTTTTACCAAGTGCTAGAAGCGTAAGGATACAAAGTATCGCATTATCTATAGATGCCTTGTCTGAAAAGGGAAGCTGAATCACATGCGTTTGGCCCGCAGCCAACAAATGCAGTTCGGTAAAATTTCCTATATTGATTTCGCATGTAACAACAAGAGTTGCTGGAGCATTTCTACTCCAAGAATAAAATGTAACAGGGCGTTTAAACATAGAGACATCTGCTTCTATATCAATACCCTCGTTTAGCAGATCTTTACCATAAATAAATGTCTCAACAGTTTCAAAAAGTCTGAGCTTTTCTTGAATTTTTTGCGGCATGCCAGTAAACCCTTCTGCATGTGCATGACCCATATGCGTTAGTAAACCGATGGTAGGTTTAACAATTGGTCCAATGTGCTCCATTTCATGAATGGTAGAAATACCTGCTTCAAAAATGGCCAGCTCATGCGTTGCGTTCATTTTCCATACACTAAGTGGAACGCCTATTTGTGAATTATAACTTCTTGGACTTCTAACAATATGATAAGAATTACTGAGTAGCTGATACAACCATTCTTTAACTACGGTTTTACCATTACTGCCCGTAATTCCAATAACAGGAATATTAAAATGACTCCGGTGATGGGCTGCAATTTTTTGTAGTGCTACAAGACAGTTGGGTACTTCAAAAAAAATAGCACCTAAACAATAGGATTCCCATTTTAAAAGATCCATTTGTTGGTTGACTACAAAACAGCGAACACCCTGATCATACAAGCTTTCTATAAATTCATGACCATCTCTGCGCGGTCCAGGAAGGGCAAAAAACAATGTTTGTGCAGGAAATACGAGTTTTCTGCTATCCGTCAAAAGCTGCTCAATCACTACCTTCTCTTCAGTAATTTCAGAAAGGTCAAGTATTTGTGCAATATCTTTTGCCGTATATTTCATGAAGTTAAATTAAGACATAGACCCGTCTATAATGTCTTTTGGAGTTCCTTTCTTTTTATGTGAAATAGAATACACAATGGACCCGCCAATACAAACTACGATAAACAATAGCGATAAAACAACCTGTGTGTTTTTATCCATCCACTGATTTAAGTAATGTTCGCCAAGCATTTTTACACCAATAAAAACAAGCACAATGGCAATGCCTTGCTGTAAATAATCAAATTTAGAAACGGCTCCTCTTAGTAAAAAAAACAAAGACCGAAGACCCAATACCGCAAAAATATTAGACGTGTAAATCACCAACTTATCGGTGGAAATACCCATTACTGCTGGTATCGAATCAAGTGCAAATACGAGGTCAATAACGGCTAGTAATGCTACAACAACAAAGAGTGTGGTGTATTGTGGTTTGCCGTTTACTCGAATAACATATTGACCATTACCATCCGTTCCAGAAAGAGGCAGGTATTTTTTTAGAAAACGATAAATCGCCGTGTCCTGCGGATTAAATTCTTCAGATTCATTGGAGGTAAACATTTTGAATCCGGTATAGAGTAAAAATACACCAAAAATATAGAGTAACCAATGAAACTGTTCTACCAGTGCTACACCTACCGTAATAAAAAGAACCCTAAACACAATAGCCATCATAATACCCACCAGTAGTACACGCGGATAAAATTTCTCACTAACTTTAAAGGCGTTAAAAATTAAGATAAATACAAAAATATTATCGACACTTAAACTCCACTCCATCAAATAGGCGCTGAGGTATTCGAGTCCTGTTTTTTGACCTTCTTCCAGCCAAACAAATACAAAAAAGCCAATTGCCAAGGCTACCCAAAATAAGGTTTGAAAGAGGGCCTGCTTAATAGTAATGGTTTTGTTTTTTTTACTGAGTAGCCCTAGATCAAGTATGAGTGCCAATAGAAGTACAATTGCAAAAATGAAATAAATCAACTGATGAGATGCGGTCATAAATAAGCGTTATAAATATTTTTTCTTGCGCCAAGATGAAACAAGAAAGCCAATTAAGAGTAAGAGTAAAATAGGTCCAACAATTGTTATAACCTGCCATATTTTTTGTTGATCGGCTACCTTTTGTTTATCTAGTAACCTAAGTACCACTACTTTGTTTCTAGACTCAAAAAGCCCATTGTCGTTTACTAAATAATCGATGGCGTTGAGTAAAAAGGTTTTATTGGCAAATTGAAAAGATTCAAATGGTAGTTCCCCCATCGGAAGTGGGCCGGTTGTTTTTGAAACCGCATTCGTAACAATATCAGCGTCAGAAACAACAATTTGCTTGGTCTCTACGCCTTTTTGTAAAAATGGAAGTCCCGTATATCGCTGCACCGAATCCATTACTCCAGCACCCAGACTATTGGCAAATAAAGAAGAAAATTTTCCTTCTAATAATACAGCTATAGGTATATGACTTTTTGTAAACGTGTATAAATCTGCTTCCGACTGCACACTATTTAAAGATACCAATGCAGGCGATGCAATACTGCGGGAACTGGTATCCGTAGCGAGTAAAATTGTTTTTTTAATTCCAGGCGCTTTAACGGTATCGATACTTGATGGAAAAATAGGCAATACCCGATCCATATTTTTTGTTATCGGATTATCGGAAGGGGTAGTTAAAAAAGGATAGTAAGGCCAAGGGATACGCTGCATGGTTGGTGAACCATCCGGATTTTTACCAACCACAATTGGGAGCTTAGCGCAGTTTAAATCCTGCACCAAATCACCATTAATACGCACGCCATATTTAAATAAGAGCGGATCGATATTTAAACCTCTATCATACGCCGTATAACCAGCTTGTGCGCGCATTAAACTATCTAATTCGGCGTGAAGTTTATCGACAAACCAGATTACTTTTCCGCCATTTAAAACGTACTGATCAATTTTTAATTGGTCTTCTTCGGTAAAGGGTAACGTAGGTTTTACAATCAATAATAAATCAATGGATTTAGCACTTGGATAACCTGCTTTTAAATCAAAAATGCCAAATTTATAATCGTTTTGCAGTGTTTCTGCTAAATCACTCACGGATAAATCGGTGGGCTGGCCATTACCCACCAAATAGGCAACGGTTGGAAAATTTGTTTTTGTTGCCTTGTCTATGGCTGCAGCAAATTTATATTCAAGTAATGCTTCTGCTGCATTACGAGTTGCTTCTTTATCTTCTTTAGGCTCTATAGTTTCAATAACATTATAGCTAGAAAATATTTTTTTACTACTTCTTAAATCAACGGCAATAGGCTTGCGATTACCATATTTTACAAGTGCTGCGGGTGCAATTAATTGTGTAGAAGATTTTTCTATCCCCTCACTCATATCCGCTCTTTCAAACACAACACCGAGTGCTGCAAGGCTATCAAAATAAGCCATTTTTGCAGTATCATCTACAATATTACTACCTGGCTCTGTAAATGAAACTTGAATAGGGCTTCTAGCATAAGTTGAAAAAGTTTCTAAAATTTCGGCGGTGGCAATATTTAGTTTTTTATAGTCTGCTGGTAAATCGCCAGATAAAAAAACCTCGACAGTTATAGCACTATCCAGCTTTTTGTCCAATAATTTTTTTGTGGCTTCGCTTAAGCTATAACGCTTTTCGGCAGTGAGGTCAATATTATAATGAAGCCATGCATTTGATTCATAAATAGCAAAAACTAGCAAGCATCCTATAATAATATTTGAATATTTTTGAAACATAATGAATAGATGCAATTAGTGCTTGATAATATTTTGCTTAGTTATTTGCAAACAACTAGCTGTTACGGCGATAAAATAAATTAGATCATCTGTTCGTATGACACCTCTACTAATACTCTTGTAATGAAACTTGAGGCCTAAAAGCTCTATGTAATATGCTATTTTCCCTTGAAATAACGAAAGCTTACTTACCGCTTCAAAACCTGCAAACAATAAAAAACAGACAAAAGCTGCGCCAATAAAAGCAACTACGATATTATTTGTTAAACTACTTACACAAATACCAATAGCTACAAATACACTGGCTAATAAAAGCAATCCCAAATACGAACCAGCGGTAGCGCCCATATCAATACCACCAACTGCAGATAATGATTCTACAGCGACCCCATACAATAAAGTAGGAAGTAGTAAACAAAGTACAACAAGCAGTGCACCAATATATTTTCCCCATACGAGCACTGATGGGCTAATGGGAGAAGTTTTAAGTAATTCAAAAGTACCTGACTTATATTCTTCAGAAAAACTGCGCATAGTAATGGTGGGTATCATAAAGAGGAGTAACCAAGGCGCTAGATTAAAAAAACCAGCAAGTGTTGCATAACCCATGACCAAAATACTGGTGTCAGGAAAAACAAACAAAAGAAGACCCATCAGTAGTAAAAAAAGACAGAGTGCTATATAGCCAGTTTGGCTGGTAAAAAACTGCTTCCACTCTTTGAGGCCGATATTTAACATGGCCCAAAACTAATTGTTCTTAGGCAATCTTGAAAAGTAAAAAGTTAAATTATACAGAAAAGCTTTCCCCACAGCCACAGCTACGGCTCGCATTTGGGTTGTTGAAATAAAAACCTTTGCCATTAAGGCCATCAGAAAAATCAAGCTCGGTGTTTACGAGGTATAAAAAGCTTTTGAGGTCTGTAACCACTTTAACCCCATTGTCTTCAAAAACTTGATCCATGGGTTTTACCTCGTTGTCAAAATCAAGTTTGTAACTAAGACCAGAGCATCCACCACCAACGACACCTACACGCAAAAAATAACTACTATCGCCAG
>JBIIZN010000022.1:0-17326 GCA_044346275.1 Sediminibacterium sp. | reverse complement strand
GTATTAAAGATGCTGCAGCTAAGGGCGCTCAAATAGTTTGCCTTCAAGAATTATTTACGTCACTTTATTTTTGTGATGTTGAAGACTACGAAAATTTTAAGTTAGCCGAAAAAATTCCGGGTGCTACAACAGATACACTTGGAGAAGTTGCCGCTGCATGTAATGTAGTAGTGATTGCTTCTTTGTTTGAAAAAAGAACGCAAGGCATTTACCACAACACAACAGCAGTCATTGATGCAGATGGTAAATATTTAGGAATGTACCGTAAAATGCATATCCCTGACGATCCTGCTTACTACGAAAAATTTTATTTTACCCCTGGCGATTTAGGTTACAAAACATTTTATACCAAATTTGCAAAAATTGGTGTACTTATTTGTTGGGATCAATGGTATCCAGAAGCGTCAAGACTTACTGCTCTTCAAGGTGCCGAAATATTATTTTACCCTACAGCAATTGGTTGGGCTACTTCGCAAGATGAAGCTACCAATGTTGAGCAGTACAATGCTTGGCAAACCATTCAGCGCAGTCATGCCGTTGCCAATGGCGTGCACGTAGTAAGTGTAAACAGGGTAGGACTTGAACAAAATGGCGCTATGAAATTTTGGGGCGGTTCATTTGTGAGCAATCCATTTGGCACTTTATTATACAAAGGATCTCACGACAATGAAGAAACAGAAGTGGTTGAGATTGATACAGACGCCACAGACCGCTACCGTACACACTGGCCATTTATGAGAGATCGTCGCATAGACTCTTATGAAAATATCACCAAACGATTTATTGACTAGAAATTTTTTGTTTTGAATACTCCCAAATCTTTAGGTTATTATTTTCCTGCCGAATTTGAAATGCATGAAGCCACTTGGTTAAGTTGGCCACATAAAGAAGCAAGTTGGCCGGGTAAATTAGATACGATATATCCAAACTATAGTTTGTTTGTAAAATATCTTGCTGATTCTGAAAAAGTGCGCATCAATGTTTTGGATGCTACTATGCAAGCATCAGCAACTGCACACCTTGTTAAGGCTGGAGTCAATATGGATCAGGTAAGTTTTTATTTACATCCTACCAATGACGCTTGGTGTCGTGATCATGGCCCTGCATTTTTAATTAACCCCGCTGCCGAGCAAAAGAAAGTGATTGTTGATTGGAATTATAATGCTTGGGGTAATAAATATCCGCCCTACGATTTAGATGATGTAATCCCTACATTAATTGGAAAACATTTTGATATTCCGGTATACCATCCTGGTATTATCATGGAAGGAGGCTCTGTAGAATTTAATGGCACGGGTACTATTTTAACGAGCACCAGTTGTCTATTAAATCCTAATAGAAACAATCATTTAAATAGAGATCAAATTGAAAACTATTTATTTGATTACTATGGTGCCAACCAAGTACTTTGGGTAGAAGAAGGTATTGTTGGTGATGACACCGATGGCCACATTGATGATACTATTCGGTTTGTAAATGAAGACACCGTTTTAACCGTTGTTGAATCAAATCCTAACGACGAAAACTATTCGATCTTACAAGACAACCTGGCTCAGCTTAAAAAAATGCGCTTATTAAATGGCAAGCAATTAAATATTGTTGAACTACCCATGCCTGAAGCAGTTATTTATGAAGATCAACGTTTACCAGCTTCTTACGCTAATTTTTATATTTCTAATAAATATGTAATCGTGCCAACTTTTAAATCTGCAATGGACGATAAAGCACTTAGCATTATTGCTGAAGCCTATAAAAATAGGGAAGTAGTGGGCATCGATTCTACCGATATTATTTGGGGTTTAGGCAGTTTTCATTGCTTGTCTCAACAAGAACCTTTAGTTTAATAATTCAAAAATTGTTGGATGAAAAAATCAATCTATGTTGGCATTGTGGCACTATTAAGTTTGCCATTTATTTTTATGGCTTGCTATAGAAACCCTTACAAGGCAACCAATAAAAAGCATACCCATCAATTAGATTCTTTAACTGACATTGCTGAACTACAATACAATGGTGGCATTTTTTCAGACTCTGTAAAACAACCACCTTATTGGGTAGGTACAACCAATTTTGGATTACGCAAACCAAATTTTGTAATCATTCACCACACCGCTCAAAACTCTTGCGAAGAAACACTTAAAACATTTACCATTCCAAGAACTGCGGTTAGTGCACACTATGTAATTTGTAAAGATGGAACCATACACCAAATGCTTAATGATTATATGCGTGCACAGCATGCTGGCATTAGCAAGTGGGGTAATTTAATTGATATCAATTCTTCGTCTATTGGGATTGAACTTGATAATAACGGTTTTGAATCTTTTGATAGTTTACAAATCAATAGCTTATTGGTTTTGCTGAATCGACTCAAACAAAAATATACCATCCCAACTGCTAACTTTATAGGACACGGAGACATTGCGCCGACCAGAAAAAACGATCCTAACTTTAGATTTCCTTGGAAATTGTTAGCGAGTAATGGTTATGGCCTTTGGTATGACGAAAATTTACAGCCAGCCCCAACAAATTTTAATCCATACATTGCCCTACGTATAATTGGATACGATTTAAAAGACACAACAGCGGCAGTGAGGTCTTTTAAAAGACATTTTTTACAGGATACCACCAGGCGTTTGAACGCAGTAGACACCCTGGTTCTTTCCAATTTGCAACGCAAATATTTCTAAAAAAAGTACCGATAAATTATAAATCCTAACAATTGTTAGCTTATTTTTGCCAACAAATAAAGCTTCTATGGATTTTAATTTAACCGAAGAGCAGCTAATGATTCAGGCTGCAGCACGTGATTTTGCTAAAAATAGTTGTTTACCTGGTGTTATTGAAAGGGACGAAAAACAATCATTTCCGAAAGAGCAAATTATGCAACTAGCAGAACTTGGCTTTATGGGTATGATGGTAAGTCCTACCTATGGTGGTGCTGGTATGGATACCATCAGCTATGTGCTTGCCATGGAAGAAATTAGTAAAATTGATGCGAGTGTAAGTGTGTGTATGAGCGTTAACAATAGCCTCGTATGCTGGGGTTTAGAAACCTTTGGTTCAGAAGCGCAAAAGCAAAAATATTTAACACCACTTGCTAAAGGAATTAAAGACAACGACTTATATATTGGCGCCTTTTTATTAAGTGAACCAGAAGCAGGTAGCGATGCAACAAGTCAGCAAACGACTGCCGAAGATAAAGGGGATTATTATTTATTAAATGGTACTAAAAACTGGATTACAAATGGCTCTAGCGCCTCTGTATATTTGGTAATTGCACAAACAGATCCTGCTAAAGGAAGTAAAGGTATCAATGCATTTATTGTAGAAAAAAACACCCCCGGTGTTACCGTTGGTGCTAAAGAAAATAAGTTAGGCATTAGAGGTAGTGATACACATTCTATCATGTTTAACGATGTAAAAGTACCTAAAGAAAATAGAATTGGTGAAGACGGGTTTGGATTTAAGTTTGCTATGAAAACTCTTGCTGGTGGCCGTATTGGTATAGCTGCACAAGCACTAGGTATTGCAAGTGGTGCATACGAATTAGCACTAGGCTATAGCAAACAACGTAAAGCATTTGGTAAAGAAATCATGCACCACCAAGCGATTCAGTTTAAATTAGCTGACATGGCTACCAAAGTGGAAGCAGCTAGATTACTTTGTTTTAAAGCAGCTGCAGACAAAGATGAACATAAAGATTATGGATTTTCATCTTCTATGGCAAAAGTATATGCAAGTGAAGCAGCCATGTGGATTGCTACCGAAGCGGTTCAAGTGCACGGTGGCTATGGTTTTGTAAAAGAATACCATGTAGAACGCCTGATGCGCGATGCTAAAATTACACAGATTTACGAGGGTACTTCAGAAATTCAAAGAATTGTAATTAGCCGCCATATTTTGACGAACTAATTATTCCTTACGATTCCATTTCTAATACTTTTTCAAAGACTGTTTCATACTCGGTATTGAGTGTGGCTAGTTTTTGTTGTACCGATTTGTATTCGGTTTCTAGTGCTGCAAATTTAGCTGGATTGGTATAGGTATCTGGATTACCAAGTTCCTGTTCAATATTTTCTTTTTGAACTTTGGTGTTATTGATATCGAGTTCTAATGTTTGTAGTCTCTTTTTTTGCTTTTGCAATTCTTTTTGAAAATCTTTATCAATAGCCGTATTAGGCGTTGGTGCTTTTGTTTCAGGTACCGTAACTTTTGGAGTTGGCGCTGGGGCAGGGGCTGCAACTACATTTCCAGAACCTTTATTTTCTTTTTGCTTGGCAGCCATCCGCTCATTCCATTCTACCCACTCTGCGTAAGTACCTTTAAACTCTTTGATTTGATGGTCTACGATTTCCCAAATTTTATTAGCTGTTTGCGAAATAAAATAACGGTCGTGGCTAATTAAAATATAACTGCCTTCGTACTTGTTAAGGGCACCAGCGAGTAATTCTACCGAGTGCATGTCAAGGTGGTTGGTAGGTTCATCGAGTAATAAAAAGTTTGCTTTACTCACCATTGTTTTGGCAAGCGCTACCCTCGCTTTTTCACCTCCACTTAATACACGTATTTTTTTATCAACGTCATCACCACTAAATAAAAACGCACCTAAAATACTACGTAGTTCAACATCAGTTTTTTTACTGCCGCATTGTTGCATTTCCTCCAAAATAGTATTCGTAAGTGTTAGTGCCTCTAATTGGTGCTGTGCGTAAAAACTTTCTTCAACGTTATGTCCCCAAACCCTTTCACCACTATGCTGCTCGGTACCGCCAACAATACGAAGGATGGTAGATTTACCTTTACCATTCGCTCCAATAAGAGCAATTTTGTCACCACGTTCAATTTCGGCGGTGGTATTGTTTACAATGGTTAAATCGCCAAATTGCTTGGTAATATTTTTTAAATCAACGAGCACTTTACCAGGCACTTTATCAAGCTGGAAATTAATGCGTAAATCGGGACGCTCTAATTGAACATCATCAATTTTGTCAATTTTGTCGAGCCTTTTTTGAATACTCTGTGCCTGTGCTGCTTTACTAGCTTTAGCTTTAAAGCGTTCAATAAATCTTTCTTGTTGACGAATATAATCTTGTTGATTTTCAAAAGCTTTTTGTTGCATTTCTATACGCAACGCTTTTTCAGTTTCATAATAATTATAATCACCACTATAAATATGTAATGACTGTTGGTAAACTTCTACAATTTTATTGACCATTCGGTTTAAGAAAAATTTATCGTGGCTCACGATAACTACACTTCCTTGGTAATGCAATAAATATTTTTCTAACCACTCAATAGAAGGTAAGTCGAGGTGGTTGGTAGGTTCATCTAGTAGTAGTACATCGGGCTGTTGCAATATCATTTTTGCAAGAAGTACCCGCATACGCCAACCTCCACTAAATTCTTTGTAAGGTCTTTTTAAATCCTGACTGCTAAATCCAAGACCATGTAATACTTCTTCGGCTTTGTGCTGAATATTGTAACCATCCAATACATCTAATTCATGAAGCGCGTCTGTGTATTTTATAAGAAGGTCATTGTTATCTGAATCATTTTCGAGCGCTATGCCAAGTGCTTCAATTTCTTTTTCGAGTGCCCTAACGCGTTCAAATGCACCAAGTGCAACTTCTGTAATGGTTTCACTGGTATCAAAACTTAATAAATCTTGGTGTAAATAGCCAATGGTGGTATCCCTACTTTTTTCTACGGTTCCTTTTGAAGGCGTGTATTCACCAACCAATACTTTTAGTAGGGTAGACTTTCCTGTTCCGTTATATCCAATAAGTCCAATACGATCTCCAGGTTGAATATGCCATGTAGCGTCTTCTACAATAACCCTAGCACCAAATTCGAACGTTACATTTTGTAAACCAATAAGCATATCAAGTTAGTATTTGTGGCCGCAAAGGTAACCACAAATTAAATAGGGTAATCCTACTTATTGGGTTTGTATTCAATAATAATTTTAGCGTTCTTTTTTTCGTCAGAAGTCAAAAATATCTCCTGCCTTTTTTTACCAATGGTAACCACCATACTAGCTGTATTGGGGGGTATTTCACCTAAATTTTCGGCAACTAAAATTAGTTCATGCGAAATAGGGCCGTTACTACAATTAAAGGAATAGTTAAGTGGCTGATAATTAAGTTTTCCCTTTTTAATCACCTGTTCACCATTATGATATAAACTAATGGTGTCATTATCAATGGTTCCATTATCGAAAAGCTCTACTTTAACATCAGGTTCAGTGCAAATAATTCTTTTAATTAAAAAGTTTTCTCTGTTGACCAGCACCTTAGCCTTCTGCTCACTATTAGTAGATTTTTTATCATCGTTAGAAACTTTTATTTCAGGTATAGCAGGAGATTCTACAGTTGATTCTTTTTTCTTTTTTAATTTATCAGTTTCAGCTGTAATCGAAGGCTTAACAATTGGCTTTTTTAGGGTAATAGGGGTCTGTGGTTTTGGATTCGCTAAAAAATCTTCTAACTCAAAGTCACTTTTTGAAACACGCTCTAAGTAAACCTTTCCATTTCCGCAATCTTTTTTATTTTTTGCATTAGATGAAATAAATGTGCCTTGCAATACTTCTAATTTCCCAATTTTTACGTAGTCTAAATAACAGGTCATTAAGCAGGGTTCACTATTTTTTCCAATTTTTAATTCTACTAATTTAAGTTCCTTTAAAATTAGATTTTTGGTACTCTCTGTGTATATGCCTTGCATGGTAGACTTCCCAAAAAAAACAGTAGATTTATAGGAGTAGGTGACACCCTTGGTGCTATTATTAGATTGCTGATCTATTTGAACCTCATATTTATACATTTCCTCCTCACCATCATCCCTAAAAACACCTGAAGATGAACTGAAATAACCACGCCAAATCCCTGTAAGCTTTTGGGCTTGTAGGTTTGAAATCAAGAGCAGTAAAGAAAAAAGGGTAAAAATCAATCTCATTGGTGCAAATGTAAGCTCTTACAAAAGTATTAAAATCTAAAGAAGCGTTAAAACGAAAAACTCACCGCTTTCCTTTATTTTTGCAGAAGTAACCCATTAGGGGTTAAACAGTTAAGTTAGACCTATGATAAATATAAAATTTCCAGATGGTGCCGTAAGGCAATATGAAGCAGGTATTTCTGCTGATGGAATCGCTAAATCTATTAGTGAAGGACTCGCCAGAAAAGTTTTAGCGGCTTCGGTAAATGGAGAAGTTTGGGACAGTACTAGACCTATTCTTACCGACGCTTCTTTGCAATTATTAACCTGGGATGATGATGCAGGAAAAAATACTTTTTGGCATTCTTCTGCGCACCTCATGGCAGAGGCTGTGGAGGCATTATATCCTGGTGTAAAATTTTGGGTTGGGCCGGCACTTGACAAAGGATTTTATTATGATATTGACTTAGGCGATCGTCATTTAACTGAAGATGATTTAATCGCGATCGAAAGAAAAATGAATGAGCTTGCAAAAGCAGCCAACACTTTTACTAGAAAAGAAATTTCAAAAGCGGATGCCATCGCTTATTTTACCGAGCGCAATGATCCGTATAAATTAGATTTATTAGAAGGTTTACAAGATGGCAATATAACACTCTACTCACAAGGTAATTTTACCGACTTATGTAGAGGGCCACATATTCCAAATACAGGTGCTATTAAAGCCATTAAACTCACCAATATTGCAGGTGCTTATTGGAAGGGTAATGAAAAAAATAAAATGCTAACACGCTTGTATGGCGTGACTTTCCCAAGTCAGAAAGAATTAGATGCGTATCTTTTAATGCTTGAAGAAGCTAAAAAAAGAGACCACCGAAAACTAGGTAAAGAACTAGGTATTTTTACCATGGATGATGATGTAGGTCAGGGTCTTCCATTATGGTTACCAAATGGTACCATCATTATTGAAGAGTTAGAAAAATTAGCGAAGCAAACCGAAGAAGCAGCAGGATACAAACGCGTGGTTACTCCACACATTGCTAAAGAAAGTATGTACCTCACAAGTGGTCACTTGCCTTACTATGCTGATAGTATGTTTCCACCGATGGAACTTGATGGTACCAAGTATTATTTGAAAGCAATGAACTGTCCGCATCACCATAAAATATTTGATGCAGAACCAAAAAGCTACAAAGATTTACCTTTCCGTATTGCAGAGTATGGAACCTGTTATAGATATGAACAAAGTGGTGAATTATTTGGCCTGATGCGTGTACGTTGTTTACACATGAATGATGCACACATCTATTGTAACAAAGAACAATTTGCTGCCGAATTTAGAGCTGTAAATGATATGTATTCCAAGTACTTTAAAATATTTGGTATTGATAAATACGTGATGCGTTTAAGCTTACACGATCCTGCTAAACTGGGCGCTAAATATGTAAATGAACCTGAATTGTGGAAGGAAACGGAAGCCATGGTGCGTCAGGTTCTCATAGAATCAGAGATCCCTTACATCGAGGTTCAGGACGAAGCTGCGTTTTATGGCCCTAAAATTGATGTTCAAATTTGGAGTGCGATAGGTAGAGAATTTACCCTTGCCACCAACCAAGTAGACTTTAATTCTGGTAATAAATTCAAATTAAGCTACGTAAATCAAAACAATCAACCAGAGGTTCCACTTATTATTCACCGTGCACCACTTGGTACCCACGAGCGTTTTATTGGCTTCTTACTTGAACACTATGCGGGTAAATTCCCGGTATGGTTATCCCCTTTACAGGTAAAAATATTACCCATTTCCGACAAGTTTATGGAGTTTGCCGAATCGGTTAAACAACAGTTAAAAGCAGTAGGCGTAAGGGTTGAGATAGATGATAGATCCGAAAAAATTGGTAAGAAAATAAGAGATACCGAACTCCAGCGCGTACCATATATGCTCGTTGTAGGGGAGAAAGAAACCCTCGAAAACAAGCTATCTGTGCGTAGGCAAGGCAAGGGTGATTTAGGCATGCAAGACACACAGGTATTTATCGATGCAATTATTCAGGAAATTCATGAACGTAAATCCGGCGAATAGCCTAAATAGCTTTATCTTTATACTTCAAAATATTACTAACAAAACAAGTTTTAATGGCATTACCACCAAGAGGCGGCGGAAGATTTAACCCAAGGTTCCAAAGACAACAAGAACCAGAACACCGAATTAACGACAGAATTAGAGTACCGCAGGTACGTTTAGTAGGCGACAACGTAGAAGTTGGCGTTTATTCTACCCAAGAAGCACTCAAAATAGCTCAAGAACAAGAATTAGACCTTGTAGAAATCTCTCCAACTGCTGATCCTCCCGTTTGTAAGGTAATAGATTATAAAAAATTCTTATACGAGAAAAAGCGGAAAGAGAAGGAAATGAAAGCCAACTCTAAGCAGTCTGAGATCAAAGAAATTAGATTTACACCAAGTACCGATGACCATGACTTTGACTTTAAGGCAAAACATGCCGAAAAGTTCCTAAAGGATGGCAATAAGGTTAAAGCTTATGTTCAATTTAAAGGTAGAGCTATTATGTTCCAAGATAGGGGTCAATTACTCCTGCTCAAGTTTGCAGAACGCCTAGCTGAGGCTGGTACCCTAGAAAGTATGCCAAAACTAGAAGGCAAGCGAATGTTTGCCATTTTTACCCCGAAAACAGGTAAAAAGAAATAGTTGCTCAAATAGGAGATTATCCATAATTTTGCATCCCAATTTCCCAAATGGCTCAACAAGTGTCTCGCCTGTGCAAGACCGCCAGTAGGGTGTAATCTTTAATTAGATTATTAACATGCCAAAGGTAAAAACAAATTCAAGCGCGAAAAAGCGTTTCAAAATCACTGGTAGTGGTGAAGTTACTTTCCAAAAGCCGTTTAAAAGGCACATTTTAACCAAAAAATCTAAAAAACGTAAGAGAGCGCTAAACAAAAAAGGTCTAGTTGGTTCTACTAACAAAGACTTTGTTCTACGTTTATTACGATTAAAAGGTTAATTTTTTAGGTTAAATCCAAAAAGTACCATTCACAAACAACATTATCAAACAGCAATTACCAATTAGGTAGGCGCTTTCAAACAAAATAATATGCCACGTTCAAAAAATGCAGTAGCATCGAGAGCTAGGAGAAAAAGAATTCTTAAGCAAGCAAAAGGGTTCTACGGTAAGCGTAAAAACGTTTATACAGTAGCCAAAAATATCGTAGAAAAAGGTTTAACCTATTCATATGTAGGTCGCAAACTTAAAAAGCGTGAATACCGTCAATTATGGATTGCACGTATCAACGCCGCGGTTAGACAAGAAGGACTTACCTACAGCCAATTTATCAATAAATTAAGCACTAAGGGTATTGAACTTAACCGTAAGGTATTAGCAGACCTTGCTATGAACGAACCAGCGAGCTTCAAGGCTTTAGTTGACCAAGTTAAATAAGGTAGCTTACTGAAAAAATAATACAAAAAAAACCGAGTAGTATATATACTGTTCGGTTTTTTTATTCGTTTCTTCTAATTATCAAAAGTTTGTCGTTCACCCATTTTAAAGCAACCGCGTAAATGAACAATACTTATACCTCGCTCGTAAACCAAACATTCCACTTCCCTCAACCAGGGTTTGACATAGATGATAATGGTTATTTACAATTCAATGATTTAGATTTAAAAAAGATCATTGAAAAGCATGGTACTCCTTTAAAGTTAACATACCTTCCTAAAATTGGTATGCAAATTAACAAGGCCAAAGACATGTTTAAAGCGGCTTTCAAAAAGCATAAATATGAGGGTGAATATTTTTATTGTTATTGTACCAAAAGCTCGCACTTCTCGTTTGTAGTGGAGGAGGCCCTTAAGCATAATATTCATTTAGAAACTTCTTACGCATACGATATTGAAATTATCAATAGACTATATCAGCGCAGAAAAATTAATAAGGATACGTATATCATTTGTAACGGGTATAAACAAAAGTCTTATACATCTCGCATCAATAAATTAATTAACTCTGGATTCAAAAATATAATCCCAATTCTTGATAATAAGGAAGAGTTGATGGCCTACAAACGTGGTGCCAAGCAACCTTTTAGAGTGGGTATTAGAGTAGCCGCAGAAGAAGAACCCAACTTTCCTTTTTACACCTCAAGACTTGGCATTAGAGCTAAAGATATTTTGGAATTTTATGTAGATGAAATTGAAGGAAACGAAGAAAAATTTCATTTAAAAATGCTTCATATCTTTTTAAATAAAGGAATCAAAGATGATATTTATTACTGGTCAGAACTTAATAAAATCATCAACCTTTATTGTCAATTAAAAAAGATTTGTCCGGAGTTGGATTCTATAAATATTGGTGGTGGATTCCCTATTAAACACTCCCTTGGATTTGAATATGACTATCAGTTCATGATCAATGAAATTGTAAGTAATATTAAAAAGGCTTGTAAAAAAGCGAAGGTACCAATGCCAAATATCTACACCGAATTTGGTAGCTACACTGTTGGTGAAAGCATGGCACATATTTATAGCGTTTTAGCTGAAAAAAATCAGAACGATAGAGAGTGTTGGTATATGATTGATTCTTCTTTTATTACCACACTTCCAGATACCTGGGGTATTGGCGAAAAGTTTTTGATGCTCCCCGTAAATAAATGGGACAATGAATACCACCGTGTGGTATTAGGAGGCATCACCTGCGACAGTCATGATTACTACGATTCAGAAGAACATATCAACGAAGTGTTTTTACCAAAACTAAAAACCCAAGATCCTAAAGATCAAGAATCCAATAAAGAACCTCTTTATGTTGGCTTCTTCCATACAGGTGCTTATCAAGATCAAATCAGTGGTTATGGTGGAATTAAACACTGCTTAATTCCATCTCCAAAACACGTTATTGTTGAAAGAGATAGAAACGGTAAACTCGTTGAATGGGTATATGCTAAAGAGCAAACCGCTCAATCAATGCTTAAGATTTTGGGCTACCTGCGTTAAACGCCTCAAAAACGGTGCGAATAGTAGGGTAGGTTTGAAGTAAGTATTGAGGTAGTTCATTTACAGGAACCCACTCAATTTTTTCTATGTCTTCTTCGGTTTGAGGAACGAGCGTTTCATTTACTAAAGACAGCATTGCATACCAGTGCGTGTTTTTTTCGACGTCTTTATTGAGCCATTTATCAAAGTAGGTATGCGATGTGGTGCAAATAAACGGCCCAAGTTCAAGCGTTTGAATACCTGTTTCTTCCTGTACCTCCCTTACAGCACACTCAGGTATCAATTCACCATCATCCAGCTTCCCTTTGGGTAAATCCCAAAAGCCACGCCTGAATATCAGTAGTATTTCGCCGTTCTTGTTTTGAACAAGTCCGCCAGCTGCTATAATAATTGGAAGTTCCATTGTGTATCAAATGTCTACTATTTTTTGAAATCTAAGTATAATTTATTCTAAATAGCACCTAATTTTGAACTATGACAAACGAAATAGCCGTTGCAGAAAAATTGCTACAAGTAGCAGCCGTTAAATTAAGTCCAAGCGATCCATTTACATGGGCAAGTGGTTGGAAAAGTCCAATCTATTGCGACAATAGAAAAGTGCTTTCTTTCCCTTATGTGAGAGACTTCATTAAAAGTGAAATGTGTAATATCATTTTCGAAAAATTTGGTGAAGCAGAAACATTAGCGGGGGTTGCAACAGCAGGTATTCCATGGGGTGCCATGGCTGCCGATCAATTAAAACTTCCATACATTTATGTTCGACCCAAACCTAAAGAACATGGTTTAGGCAATCAAATTGAAGGGGCATTTACGCCTGGTCAAAAAGTACTCGTCATAGAAGATTTAATTTCTACCGGTAAAAGTTCGCTTCAGGTTGTGGAGGTTTTGAGAGCCGCAGGAGCAGAAGTGGTAGGTATGGTTGCAATATTCACATATGATTTTGCCCAAGCATCTGAGGCATTTGCAGCAGCTAATGTTCCTTTTGTTTGTTTAACCAATTACCCATCTCTTATTTCACTTGCCGTTGAAAAAGGATACGTTACCAAAGAGCAAGAAAGCATTTTGTTAGAATGGCGCAACAGTCCATCTACTTGGACAGGAAAATAGTACCGTTAAATATTATTATGAAAAAAATCATCGTTTTTGCATCACTAATTATTAGTTGTTACCTCGTAAATGCTCAATCTGCAAAAGCAGAATGGGTTGTTTTAAAATCCAATAATTTAAAATGTTGGGAGTGTAAAGATGTATTGGACAAATACTTAACCAAGGAAAAAGAAAATACAGAAGGTGGTATTGTGCAGTGGAAAATTAATTTGTTACAAGGTGAAGTACGCATTCAGTTTTTACCCGATAGAACAAGTGCCGACGAAGTAAGAGTATCAGTTAACAATGCAGGTTTTGACACAGATAATGATAAAGCTTTAGACGAAGCCTATAAAAATTTACCACCAAGCTGTAAACGGGCTGCAGAAGGCGGTGGGCCTCAATTACGCAAGCCTTGTCATGTAAAACCGTTTTTATAAACTGATGGTTTGTTTTGTCTCGTAAGTGAATGGTACGTCAAAAAATATTGACCCTTTTCCAATTTTAGTTTTCCCTTTTACTTTTATAAGAACCTCTTTATTCATTAGTAGAGAAAACGCATTTTTGAATACGCCACCCATGTCTACCCGCAAACGTGAGGGCAGTTCAAAGTTTTGTTTTTTTGGAATATGCATGAGCGTATCTAATGCATATTTTCCAAGATAACGGTTATCGATATAAACATCACAGTCAACTTTTTTTAAATCTACTCTAAAATTATTAGGATTGTAATACACTAAATTTAAAGACAAATCAAGGTATTCAAATCCAACATTATTAACCTTCACATTATTGAGTCCTTTATATTCAAAAGCCTTTGGCGTTGAGCAACTTACTAAAACGACAACGAGTAAACAATAAAATAGATAAATTCGTTTCAATTGAATTATTTTGCACAAAGATAAATGCATAGCGCAAGCGAACTAATAATTCGTGTTAAAATTAATTGATGCCACCCTTAAGAATTGAATCTCAGTATTTTGGATCTATCAAGTATATCCAACAAATTGCTTTGGCAAAGGATGTTGTAATAGATGTACATGAGCCATTCAAAAAAATGAGTTACCGCAATCGAACTACCATTGTAAGTGCAAATGGCCCGTTATTACTATCAGTACCAATACAATCAGGCAGAGATCAAAAAACACCGATGAACGAGGTTAAAATTTGTTATCAGCAAAACTGGCCTAGTAAACATATAAAAACACTAAGTTCTTGTTACAAAAGATCACCCTTTTTCGAATATTATGAAGACCCGATTGGTGCACTTTTACAAACAGAGTATATCTATTTGATAGACCTTAATATGGCCATTTTAGGGTGGTTATCGAAAGTACTAAAAACAGATTTTAACGTTTTGCAAACGAATACAAATTTGAAATACTTAGACCCCAATTATAATGATGTTAGAGATACTTCTAATTCATTAAAAAGTATTCAAAATGTTGCAAATCAATGTTATCCACAAGTTTTTATAGATAAACAACCCTTTTTACCCAATGCAAGTGTTTTAGACCTTTTGTTTTGCATGGGTCCTGCATCAAATATTTATTTGAAAGACAGCACTTTATAATGTTTTTGCATCTTTTTATTTAGTAGATTTATTCTCTAATTAATTAAACATTATCCCTTAGAATATGTCTAAGGGTAACCATATGAAAACAGTTGCAATCAGATTGTATTTTTCTTTAATATGTATACTTTCAAGTTTCGTATTATATAGTCAGGATTACTCTAATAAGGGTACTGATTTTTGGTTGGGCTATGGTTACCACGTAAGTATGTTTAATAACAATACAACAGGTGGATCACAAGAGATGATTTTGTATTTAACTTCTGATAAAAATGCAAAGGTAACTGTAGAAATTCCAGCCGTTGGATATTCAATAACCTATAACGTAGTTGCAAACCAAACTACAATTTCAAACCCATTACCTAAATCAGGTGCACAAGATGCCCGCATTAATTCAGTGGGTTTATTAAAAAGAGGTATACATATTACATCAGATGTGCCCATTGTTGCCTATGCGCATACTTTTAATGCAAGTATTTCAGGTGCTACCTTACTGTTTCCAACCAATACCCTCGGTAAAGAATACTATTCTGTAAATTTTACGCAACAATCCAATGAAAACAATAATTCAAATTCATTTTTCTTTGTTGTTGCAACAGAAGATAATACTACCATTGAAATCACACCCTCTGCCGCCAATGTTAATGGATTAGCACCTGGCGTAGCAACCACCATTCCTGTAACGTTAAATCAGGGTGATGTGTATAGTGTTTTTGGAACAGTATCTGGAAGATTGGGTACCGACTTAACAGGTTCAAAAATTAGATCCATAAGTACAGCAGGATCTTCAGGTTGTAAAAAAATTGCAGTTTTTTCTGGTTCTGGAAAAATTAGTATTGGTGGAAGTGGATCTGGAAGTGCCGATAATTTAATTGCTCAATCGTTACCAGCTGTTGCATGGGGTAAAAAATATTTGACCGCGCCTACAGGAACACAACCCAATAACTACTACCGTATTTGTGTTGCAAACCCAAACACCGTTGTAAAATTAAATGGCTCGATCATTCCTAGTTCTAGGTTGATGAATGGTTTCTACTACGAATTTTTAAATGGTAATTTTAATGGTGTCAATGCAACAACAAATCCTGCCATTCCTAATGTAATTGAAGCAGACCTGCCTATAACTGTTGCACAGTATATTACAACTCAGGGAATGGATGGAAATCCAAACGTGGCACCAGGTGGTGATCCAGAAATGATTTATTTAAGTCCAGTAGAACAAACAATCAATAATGTAACGCTTTTTTCTGCTAATAGATTTAATATTTTGCAAAGCTATATTAACGTCGTAATTAAAAAGGGTGGAGAAAATAGTTTTACATTAGATGGTATATCTCAAACAGCAAATTTTTTAAACCATCCAGGTGACGCCAATTATAAATATGCCATTTTAAAAGTAAATCCTGGAAATCATAATTTATACTCAGATACTGGGTATAATGCTATTGCTTATGGTTTTGGTGCCGCGGAATCATATGGTTACAATGCTGGCACGAACGTTAAAGATTTTTCTCAAACAGCATCTTTTCAAAATCCATTTGGCAGAATCGATTCTGCGGTTACTTGTGTTAATACACCCGTTTCGTTTTCGGTGCCATTAAATTTTACGCCTAGTAGTATTAGGTGGGATTTTAGTGCTGCAAAAAATATAACACCATCTGCAGTAATAGGGCCTATATCAAATCCTACACCTGATAGTACCATTTTTGTAAATGGACAAAATATTAATTATTATAGTCCTAGACAATCGTTTTCCTTTACAGCAGCCAATACAAATGCATTAAGAGATACCATCAAAATGTATACCACATCCACAACCCCAGATGGATGCGGAAGTACAGAGCAATTGGTTAGTATCCCCGTTAAAGTAAACGTTAAGCCAGCATCAAATTTTACGTTAACCCACGCAGGTTGTTTACAAGACTCCGTATACATAACTGCTCCAGCAACAAACGCTGTAAGATGGTTATGGGATTTAGGTAACGGAAATTCTCTTGTCAATTTTAACAACACAATAAATCCAATTAGATATGTGGTTGCAAATAATTATACCATCAAACTCCGGGTTGTTACAGATATAGGTTGTGCCTCTGATGATGCTTCTGCAACGGTGTCGATTAGCGATAAACCTGTAGCAAATTTTACAGCACAAAATATTAAATGCATCAATGCACCTATAAAATACACCGATGCTTCTACAATAGGAGTGGGCACTATTAGTAAATGGATTTGGAATACCGATAATGGTACCGGTACGTATACTAATACTTCTAATGCAGATCAAAATGTCTCTTATGCAAATTTTGGCACCAAAGATGTTCGCTTACTAGTGGAGTCAAGCACAGGATGTAAGAGTGATACTTTTAGATTAGCAAAACCAGTTTTTGTTCATACGCCACCAAAACCAGGTTTTATTATTCCCGAAGTTTGTTTAAATGATGCAAATGCTATTTTTACAGATAGTACATCGTCTGCAGATGGTGCTACAAACTTTTCGTATCAGTGGAATTTTAATGCGGGGAGTCCTGCTGTTGCACCTGGGCCAACTTATACACCTGCGCAACTAACGGCTAAAAATCCTGGGGTAAAATACAATAAGTCCGCGGTGTATAGTGTGTCATTAAAAGTAACGTCTTTTGGTTGTGTCGATTCTTTAACCAGTAGCTTTACCGTTAACGGCGCTAATCCAACACCTGATTTTGAGATAGTTGCGCCTAC
>JBIIZN010000158.1:0-17489 GCA_044346275.1 Sediminibacterium sp. | reverse complement strand
TAAAGAGGTATTAAGCCTTACAGCCAAAGATTACAACGAAAATGGTTTAGCCGATTTACTCGTAGAAAAGAGTGACGCATACGAAATTAATTTGGAGGTCTTTTATATGCTAAGAGACAGCTTAACAGGCTGGCCAGCTGGTAAACCCAATGCTGTTATTCCGGCGCATCCAGAAAGAAGCAATCCATATCCAAAAAAATGTTTAATTTTTTCACCACACCCCGATGATGATATCATTAGCATGGGGGGAACGTTTATGCGTTTACATGACCAGGGCAACGAAGTGCATGTTGCCTATCAAACCAGTGGTAATATTGCGGTATCGGATGAGTTTGTAACACGCTTTTTAGATTTTGCAGTAGGCTTCGAAGACCTATTTGGCATCGATAATAAAAAGAGTCAAGAAATTTTACAAGCAGCACGTAATTATATTGCCACCAAACAAAAAGGCGGATTGGATTCTCCAGAAATTAGAGCCATTAAAGGACTTATTAGACAATGTGAAGCAAAAGCTACGTGTAGATATGTGGGCTTAAAAGAACATCAGTATCATTTCCAAAATTTACCTTTTTATGAAACAGGTAAAATAGAAAAGAATCCAATGGGTGAAGACGATGTATTACAAACCATGGAACTCTTAAGAAAAATTCAGCCGCATCAAATTTATTGTGCAGGTGATTTAGCCGATCCACACGGTACACACAAGGTATGCCTTGACGTTGTGTTTGAAAGTATGCGCCGTTTAAAAGCTGCCGGTGATGCTTGGGTTAAAGATTGTTGGGTTTGGCTTTACAAAGGTGCATGGCAAGAGTGGGATATTGCAGACATTGAAATGGCCATCCCTATGAGTCCAGACCAAGTGATAAAAAAACGTTTTGGTATTTTTATACATCAATCACAAAAAGACAGTGTTCCATTTCAGGGATCTGATATGCGCGAATTTTGGCAAAGAGCAGAAACCAGAAATGCCAACACCGCACAATTGTATGCAGCTTTAGGTCAAACTAAATATGCAGCCATTGAAGCATTTGTGAGATGGCATTATTAACTGAAACCATATCATGGTCGGGCGCATGGCAAGAGCGACGTTTTAGAAATAAAACCATTATTGCCCTTTTTTTAGTTGCCATTATTCTAATCCTTCTCCCTACTTTTTTTGCTTTCATCGAAAAAAGAGATGGTATGGTGCTTCAAGATTATGTGCTCGATGCCATTCCAGCTAAGGATGTTTCCATCCCTACTTTTGTAGTCATTTGGAGCGTGGTACTCTTGGTTTTTTATAGAATCTACCAAAACCCTATGCTTTTTCTAGTAGTTGCATATGGTTTTATTTTAATGTGTTTATGCCGGGTTCTAACCATTAGTCTTCTTCCCTTAAATCCTCCTCCGGGCCTCATCGAACTAAAAGACCCCATTGCGAGTATTGCCTACGGCGGGAATGGCATTTTTATCACCAAAGACCTCTTTTATTCAGGTCATACGGGCAATATGTTCCTTTTTTTCCTTTGTTTACAGGCTAAATGGGACAAAATCATTGCTTTAGCCGCCTCATTTATAGTAGCAATTTTGGTAATGGTTCAGCACATTCATTACAGTATAGATGTATTTGCAGCCTTTTTTTTTACTTATTTTATCTATTTAGGAGCTAAAAAAGTAGTTTTTTTTTAAATGTATTGTTTAACTTCATAGGTTCATAGTCTTTTGACTATTAATAAATAATTAATTATTACTTAACATTAAAGTCATACTTATTGATGAATAAAGTAAGCATGAAAATTTGGGACAGCAATTTTGAACTAGGAGATGCTGTTAGTGAAGCGCAATTGGACTTTTTTAAGAAGCACGGTGTGATTGTTTTTAGAAACTTTTTACCAAAAGAACAGGTAGCAACCTATATAGCTGAGCAACAAAGATTGGAATCAAAGTGGCTTGCCGAAAAAAAAGAAAAAGTTAATGGTATACCATTAAAGTTTGGTAAAGACGATAATGGCAACACCACCATTCAGCGCTTTTGCTTTAGTTCCCTTCATAGTGAGCCCCTTCAACAATTATTAGCCGACCCTCGCTTACAAGCATTAACTGCATTTTTACACCCATATGATGGACGTATTGCTGAAAATGAAAAAGACGGCCTTGTTATCAATAATTATATCAATACACCCAATAGTACATTTACCCAAATGGGTTGGCACACCGATAGTCCTCGTGATTTATTTATGGGTCAAAAAATTATGCCAATGCTTAATGTTGGTATTCATTTAGACACTTGCCCCTTTGACAATGGTGGGCTAAGGGTGATTCCCGGAACACATACACAAAGTATGTTTAAACTCCTCTTTGGTAAAAAGTATTTCTTAGACAATACCGATGATCCCCGTGAAGTTGGATTTAATATCAACGCCGGTGATTTATCGGTACATGATGGACGTTTGTGGCACCGCGTAAAGCAATCACCTAACTTTGGTGAAGCGAGCAGACGCCGTGTGATGTATGTTCCTATCGTTACTGGCAAATACAAGCCAAAAAACGAAAATAGTAAAACGCCTTTCTACCACAGGTTTACAGGTAAAGTTCACCACTAATATTAACAAGTATGATGCCGTTTGCATTAATTACCGGCGGAAGCAAAGGCATTGGCAAATGTATTGCCACAGAACTTGCTGCACGTAAATATAATTTGTTACTTGTTGCAAGAGACGCTTCATTACTAAGCGAACATGCATCATATGTATCTGAAAAATATGGTATTGAAGCGCATTACCTAGCTCTAGATTTGGGCCAAGCAGGTGCAACACAAATATTAATGGATTGGATTCATTCCAATAATTATAATGTAGGCATACTCGTAAACAACGCGGGTTATGGATTAAGTGGCCCTTTTACAAAATATAACGCCGAAGCGCACATAGAAATGATGCGCGTTAATATGGAAGCGCCCGTTGCATTAACTTCTGCACTACTACCTATGCTTACAAAAAATGCACCTTCTTATATTTTAAACATTGCTAGCTCGGCAGCCTACCAGGCCGTACCCGGATTATCGGCATATGCCGCTTCTAAAGCCTTTATTTTAAACTTTAGCAGAGGCCTTAGACACGAACTCAAAGACACGGGCGTTTACGTTACAGCAGTAAGCCCAGGCTCTACCGATACCAACTTTGCCAATAGAGCCGATGTGGGCCCTAAAGCGCTTAAAACCGCCGAAAATGTGAATATGACACCAGAAGCAGTAGCAAAAATTGCCGTAACCGCATTATTTAACAAGAAACCCGAAGTAATTACCGGCTTTATTAATAAACTCGGCGCATTTTTAGTGTGGTTATTACCTAAAAAACTAGCAGAATCAACCGCTGCAAGCCTTTATGGATTATAATTTTGAATAAAAAAGCATTCCTTTTTTGCCGTTAATCTTTTAGAGATTATATTTGCAACCCCTTAGGGTAATGGCTGCGTAGCTCAACTGAATAGAGCATCTGACTACGGATCAGAAGGTTTTAGGTTTGAATCCTAACGCGGTCACAAAGCCTCACTATTTTAGTGGGGCTTTTTTTATGCGGATATTCAATGGCGCCTGCACGAAGTGCAGGACATGGCTATGAGCGCGGCGATGCCGCAGGCATAAGTAAGCGCGTGATGGCCATGGGCCGGACGCGATAGCGTCAGGCGCCATAATATCAATACTCCAATAAAAATGCACGGACAACATTGTGAGGCTTTGGGTAAGCCCACAACGACAGGAACGAGCGAACGAAGTGAGCGAGAATCCTAAAAAAAATATACGGTTTCATAATTTAGATATAATAAAAAAATGAAACAGCTAACTTAGCTTTATATAGGAGAGAATTATATATACTAAAAATAAGCTTGATTATGAAAAAACAACTAATAACCAAAAATAAAAGAATTGCGATTTTATCCCTATTACTTTCTTTATTCACATTAGAAACATTTGCTCAAGAAAATGACAAATTTTTTGATAAAGAAGAAATTTATTCTTTTGAATTACCTAGAGGAAATTTTTCAAAAAAAAGTGAAAATTATTTTACTTCTAAAAAATTATCAGCAACAATTAAATTTCGCTCAGAAACAGATTACCCAGGAGATGATAGCTTTAATGCAAGTTTACAGGAACAATTTAAAATTGCGAAAAAGGAATTAAAGTAACTTACCAAGTCATCAAAAATGGAAAGTTCACGATTTCAGGCATTGATTTATCAGGAAATATCGTGTATATTAGAGGTGATTGTGAAAGTTTAAAAGTTAGTAACAACCCTAATAATTTTAATGAACTAACTTGGTTATGGACAAAAACAATGATAGTAACTTTTACTTATCCTCCTGCCAATAAAAAAATAATGGATAAAAATATTGAAACATTCATTAAAACCTATCAATTAAACTTTGGGTTGTTGGAATAGTTAAATGAGAATTAAATTATAAATTTTATAATTCATTTCTGTTGTTTTTTTTACAATTATCAGCAATTAAAATTTTCTTATACTCATTGATTTTTAGCCAATAAACTATCCAACTAACAAAAGAGCTGATAAATATTAAAGGATAAAAAATAAAAAAATCGAATCCTATGATTGAAAATAAGAACCATAAAGCAACTAATATGGAATTAACATAGCCTATTGTTTCTCCGGGGCGTTTTTCATTAACATTAATTTCTCTAGAGGAAAATTCGTTACTAAGTGAAGTAGCAATTGAATTAACTATATGAAAATGATAAAAAAGATTGAAAAATATTATATACATGAACCAAACATAATTTGGATCGATTGTTCTATTTTTTATGTCGATAAGTTGTAACGTTTTTCGTAAAGTATTTAAATATAAAAAAGGAAGGCCAAAACCGAAAAAAAATACAAACAACAATAAAAATAATTCTTGTAAACCTAGATTTCCCATAATTCAATATTTAATTTAATGTTCCTTATAATTAATTCCTGTTTAACATTATCTATATTCAATCTTACAAGCCCTTCTTCCAAGTTTTTTAGCTTCCGCCATTGTTATTTCAAATACCTGGGTAGAGCACCTAGATAACCCTTTACATCTGTCAGATTTATGGTAAACCTTCGACGAAGGACCTTTACAAATAAAAACCCCACTTTCAACCAAACTAAATGATACAAGAATTGAGAAGAGTAAAATGGATAATACCAATCTTGAAATAATTTTCATAAATAGAATTTATATATATAAATATAATTAATTAATTTATATATATAAGGCATTATTTTATTTACTGTACTTCCAAAAAACATAAAATTCCACAACACAGACCCAGGCTTTGGGGAAGCACACAATTTCAAGAACGAGCGAACGAAGTGAGCGAGCATCCTACATGCTAAAAATACAACCAACTACCACTCAGCTTTCCATTACTCAGCGAGATAGCAGGCGCAGGCAGTTTAACAAAATTCAAAAAAGTAAGTACACCCCTCACCCATTTTTTATTTGTTTTAATGCGCTCAAAATCTACATCGATAGACAAATAATATTGACGACTTCTTTGCAAATCGGGACGTGAATATGTATAACTAGCAGCTTGATTATTAACCGTCCATTTATTTTCGTAACCACCAAAAGCGTTATCAATTCCATAACCAGCCGCAATATTTAACCATTTAGGTACTTTCGTTTCGGGCCAAATACTTTTTATATTGGCACTTAACCAAATAGTTTGGGCATTGTAATCTTTTAAAAACCGTTCAGGTATAGATTTTCCAAAATAATTATTAGCACGTGCTTGGAGCATAGGGTCGGCGTAATTCGTATAATGCGCACTATATTTTAAACGAAATTTTTGTTCCTTCCATTTGAGCTGTTGTGCACTCCATAATAAAACGCCAGCTGTGTTTGCAGATACATCAAACCAACTCCATCCCCAATTTTTAGAAAACCCATCCATTGTTTCGATGATGGTTAAATAAGATAAGCTTGTTAATCCGGATAATACCACCGCCTTTTTTTCTGGCAAACCCGTCCATGCCCATCCCTTATGACTTATGCGTGCAAGATTGTAGCTAGAATAAACGTGTCCTACTTTATCCATTTGAAGCCACTCTTTTCCGTCGTTGTAAAACTGAAAACGACTTCGTGGATAGTTGGCATACCAAGCTTTGTTAAGCGAAATAAATGATGCGCCATAAGTTCCTCCAAAAATTGATGCTACCAACTTCACTCTTTTTGCCTTTGTTACCGAATCGATAGCTGTTTGCTCCTGTGCAGTAGCTACAAAAAACAACGTGAAACAAACCAGAATTAGCAATAAATGACGCATACTATATTTTAAAAGCCTAAATTTAGTGCGAAATTCATTATCCTTATGAAAATTGAGCTTTGGTCTGTTGGCAAACCCCATGAATTATATGCTAAAACAGGCATAGAAGACTTTTCAAAGCGCATCAACAACTACTACCCTGCTAGCTGGCATATTATTAACCCACCAAAAAATGCGGGTAGCTTATCAGAAGCCAACCTGAAAAAAGCTGAAGCAACAGCCATACTCCAACAATTAGACCCATCCGATTATTTGGTTTTACTTGACGAAAGAGGACAAACTTTTTCGTCGCCTAAGCTTGCTAGTTTTATGCAACAAAGAGCCAACGAGAGCACCCGTAAAATCGTTTTTTTAATTGGTGGAGCCTTTGGAGTTGATGAAACTGTTTTTACGAGGGCTAACATTTGCTGGAGCTTATCACAACTTGTGTTTCCGCATATGCTAGTTAGGCTTATTTTAGCAGAGCAGGTGTACCGTGCATGCACCATTTTAAGAAACGAAAAATACCACCACAATTAACTTATGTATACCATAACCCTCACCCTTTTGGTGATTACTATTGCACTTTCCATATTTGGATTTTACAATAAAAAAGTAATCAATGATTTTATTTTTTATCCACCCGCAATCAATAGAGATAATGAGTGGTGGCGTTTTATAACCAATGGATTTATACACGCCGACTTTGGTCATTTAGCTTTTAACATGTTTTCGTTTTACATGTTTGGCGATTTTGTAGAAAAATATTTTATTGTACTCTTTAATGAAAAAGGTAAGGCCCTTTATTTAGCCATGTACCTAACAGCGCTCATCGTTTGCCTAATACCAACCTATATCATGCAGCGTAATAATAAGCATTACAGAAGTCTTGGCGCCTCCGGCGCCGTATCAGCAGTTGTATTTGCTGGCGTATTTTTGGACCCTACCATTAAAATTGGACTTTTTATTATTCCGCCCATTATACCTGGTTTTATTTTTGGCCCACTTTATTTACTCTTGACCATTTATATGTCTAAAAGAGGTGGTGACAATATTAACCACTCAGCTCACTTTTGGGGCTCTGTTTGGGGAGTAGGCTTTTTAATTATTGCTTGTAAAATTTTCCCTGGCTTTGACCCCATACAAAATTTTGTAAGCCAGGTATCTGCTTATTTGCACTTATAATGCAGAAGGTAAAAAGGAAAGTTTAACAGCTGTAGTAGAGGCTGGCGTTATTTTAAATCGGTTGTCTATACGGTAGCCAATAACCCATACAATGCGGTTATCTGATACCAGTACCCACACTTTTTCTTTGGCCGTTTTAGAAAGCTTGAGATCAATAAAAAATTTACTGAGCTTCTTTTTCTTTTGCATGCCTAACGGGTAAAAATAATCACCCGTTGCTGCAGGTCGTAAAATAAGCGGGAACTGCAATGCAGCAGCATCTACCATACAGTTATTGTTATCTGAAGTTTCTGGTACCTGAGACGCAGTATTTTGTAACCCGAGTGTTCCGCCCGGAAAATTTACAGATGCATCATTTTGTTCTACCACTACTAAGCTTGTATTAATGGCAGTAGCTAACGGCGCCAAAATCATCCAGTTTCTATTTTTAATTAGGCGGTGGGTTGGAGACATTAATACCGCGCCATTGTGTGCACTTAAAAGTTTTATAGCTTCTGGCATTTGAGCAGCAGTAAATCCATACGGATATAGCATTTCAAAAGTAATGGTATCCAGTGGCTTTGCTTTTTGCCACATGAGTGTTGGAATATGAATTTCATTACCATTGATAAATTGAAGCTTACTTACAATCTTTTGCATGGCCGCTTTATACACTTCCGATACTTCTCTTAGATGCTTGATGGTATGCAAAATATTATGTTCCAACTTCGGAAATACTTCTTGTACGGAAGGCAATACCTGATGTCTAAAAAAGTTACGGGTGTATTTATCGCTCGCATTAGAACTATCTTCTGTAAATGCAATACCCGCCTCTTTGGCGTAGTCAATTATTTCTTGCTTATGAAAAACAAGTAATGGGCGCAGTAAGCGCTCTTTTACTTTATAGGGCTCAATGCCCGTTAAACCGGCAATACCCGTACCTCTGCAAAAATGCATAAACACGGTTTCAATATTATCATTTGCATGATGCGCCGTTATTACAGTAGTATTAAAAGTAGCAAACCAAGCATAACGCAAATCTCTGGCTGCTTCCTGAATAGATATTTTATGCGCAGTAGCATACGCCTCAGTATCAAAATGCTTACAAGAAAAAGGAACATCTAAAGTAACGGCTAGGTTTTTTACAAAGGCTTCATCCCTATCACTCTCCGCTCCTCTTAGTTTAAAATTGCAATGGGCTATTTCAAAATTGATACCAGCACCTTTTAATAAATGCGCAAGCACGACACTATCCGCACCACCGCTAACAGCAATCACAAAATGGACATCCTTACTAAATTGAGGAAAGGTTTGAGCCCAGTGTATATTAAACCTAGCTTGCAAGTGCATATGCTATGCTCCTTTTTTTACTTCTTTAGCCCAAGTATCTTTTAATCCTACTGTTCTATTAAATACCAGTTTTGTTGGGGTACTATCTTTATCAGCACAAAAATATCCTTTGCGCAAAAATTGAAAACCAACACCGATGCTATCGTTTAACAATGCAGGCTCTGCGTATGCATGCGGCACTACGGTTAAAGAATCTGTGTTGATATAATCTTTAAAATCACCGTCGGCCCCAGCAACATCTTCTACATTAAATAAACGGTCGTACAAACGAACTTCTGCTGGTATCGCATGCGCAGCACTTACCCAGTGAAGTGTCCCTTTTACATGAATACCAGAAGTATCTGAGCCACTCTTACTTTCAGGAATATACGAGCAGTGAAGTTCTGTTACATTGCCATTAGCATCTTTTACAAAATCGTCACACTTGATAATGTATGCGCTTTTTAAACGCACCATTTGACCTGGTGCAAGTCTAAAATATTTTTTAGAAGGCTCTTCCATAAAGTCGTCACGCTCCACAAAAATTTCTTTGCTAAACGGCACTTCGCGCACACCGCCATTTGGATCTTCTGGATTGTTTTCTGAAGTAAGTATTTCACACTCACCGGTATAGTTAGTAATGATCACTTTTAAAGGATCAAATACCACCATACGGCGCACAGCTGTTTTATTTAAATCTTCACGCACACAAAATTCAAGTAAACTAATATCAATTAGATTATCTCGTTTTGCAATACCAATACGGTCACAAAACTCTCTGATAGCCGCAGCAGGGTAACCTCTTCGGCGCATACCTGAAATGGTAGACATGCGTGGATCATCCCAACCTGTTACATGATTCTCTTGTACGAGTTGGAGTAATTTACGCTTACTCATTACCGTATAGGTCATGTTTAAACGTGCAAACTCGTATTGCTTAGAAGGAAAAATTAATAATTTTTCTATAAACCAGTTGTAGAGTTCTCTATGCGGAATAAACTCGAGTGTACAAACTGAGTGTGTGATATTTTCGATGGCATCACTTTGTCCATGTGCAAAATCGTACATCGGATAAATACACCATTTATTACCGGTGCGGTGGTGATGCGCGTGTTTAATACGGTAAATGATTGGGTCACGCATATGCATGTTACTACTCGCTAAATCAATTTTAGCACGTAACACTTTTTCGCCATCAGCATATTTACCAAGGCGCATATCTTCAAAAAGTTGCAAATTTTCGGCAACGGTTCTGCTCCTATACACATTTGGAGTACCAACTTGTGTAGGTGTTCCTTTTTGTACTGCAATTTCATCGGAGCTGCTATCGTCTACATAGGCAAGTCCCATTTCAATTAAACGAACCGCAAAACCATGTATTTGATCAAAATAATTGGAAGCATATAATTCTTCGGCCCAATTAAAGCCAAGCCATTTTACATCGTTTTTAATACTCTCCACATACTCCGTTTCTTCGGTCACCGGATTGGTATCATCAAAACGTAAATTGGTTTTTCCTCCATATTTTTTAGCCAAGCCAAAATTCAAACAAATACTTTTAGCGTGGCCAATATGTAAATAGCCATTTGGCTCAGGAGGAAAACGGGTAATGATAGACTTGTATTTGCCAGCTGCTAAATCTGCCTCTACAATTTCTTCTATAAAATTTAAGCTCTGTTCTTCAGACATGTATCAGTTTTTACCCTGCAAAGTTACGCTAAAATCTACGCTATAAGGTGTATGAGGCTATAATTTGAGTAGCAGTAACCATATCTGGGTGCATGAGCCTATCAGCGGCCACAAAAGACACCTTATCACGCAATGTAGCCACTAGCTTTTCGATAGGTTCGGAGCTTTTGGCAGGCCTTCTAAAATCAAGTGCTTGTGCCGCACTCAATAGTTCTATAGCGAGTACTTTTTCTACATTATTGATAACACGAAGACATTTTGTTGCTGCGTTGGCACCCATACTAACGTGGTCTTCCTGATTATTAGACGAGGAAATACTATCCACAGAAGCCGGGGTACAAAGTTGTTTATTTTCACTCACAATGCCTGCTGCCGTGTATTGAGGAATCATAAATCCAGAATGCAGCCCTGGATCTTTTACTAAAAATAAAGGAAGCTCTCGCTGACCACTTAACAACTGATAGGTTCTACGCTCCGAAATATTAGCTAACTCACTCATGGCAATGGCTAAATAATCAAGTGACATCGCAAGCGGTTGTCCATGAAAATTTCCGCCACTCACAATTAAATCTTCGTCAGGAAAAACATTGGGATTATCCGTAACCGAATTTATTTCACGCATGAAAATATCAAGCACATGATTAAACGCGCCAATGGTAGCGCCATGTACTTGTGGTATACATCTAAATGAATATGGATCCTGAATTTGCTTACCAGCAGAAGCAGCAATGCTACTTCCCGCTAAATATTCACGCATTTTTTTTGCCGTAAGCACCTGCCCTTCATATGCTCTAATCGCATGTATTTGAGGACTTAAAGGCTCTGTGGTACAATTAAATGCATCAAAAGAAAGTGCAGCAACTAAGTGTGCCATTTCAATTAAATGCTCGGCTTTTTGCAAACAATACATACCATAGGCACTCATAAATTGAGTACCATTAATAAGTGCTAATCCTTCTTTGCTTTGCAGTTTAATGGGGCTCCAATTATAGCGCTCCATGATGGAAGCCGTTTGGTGTGTAACGCCATCAATGGTTACTTCACCAAGTCCTAAAAGAGGTAAACTTAAGTGGCTCAATGGCGACAAATCACCAGAAGCCCCCAGTGACCCCTGGGTAAAAATAACAGGCAACACCCTGTTATTATACATTTCTAACAAACGTTTTACAGTATCAATTTGAACCCCACTATGCCCATAACTCAACGACTTAATCTTAAGCATGAGCATAAGCTTAACAATTGGTTCCGGCACCTGCTCCCCTAATCCACAGGCATGTGAAACAATCAAATTATACTGAAGCTGCTCAATTTGTGAATCGTCAATTGTAATATTTTGTAAAAAGCCAAAACCCGTATTAATACCATAATAATTTTTACCTTTTTGGGCCATTTTTTGGTCCAAATAAGCACGACAAGCGGTTATTTTATCATGGGCATCAAATGTGATAGACACATCTTGATTATGGGCTAAAAGGTTTTTAACCTGGCTAAAATGAAGCCATTTATGATCTAATGGCAGGTAATTATAACTCACGAGTATGCGTTTGATGCAAAGTAAAGACTTTTAGAAAAACGAGGCTAACTAATTAGGATTTAGCCCTATTTGAGTGAATTCTTTTGAAATTATGGCCATTTTTTCATTATTTTGCGCCACTCTAATAAGGACCGGTAGCTCAGCTGGATAGAGCAACTGCCTTCTAAGCAGTAGGTCATTGGTTCGAATCCAATCCGGTTCACTTAACACTAATAAGGGTTTCAGTCAAAAACTGAGACCCTTATTTATTTACTGGGTTAGATATAGTTTAAACAAAATGTAATTGTGCAATCAATAAAATAATGTTTTTCTGCAAAAAAGCTAAAGAAAGAAAATGAAAACCATATATCGAAACATACTGCCAAACATAAATAGTTATTAAAGGAGCAAAAAATCACTTTGTATATTGATAATCTATTTTCAATTAGTTGGATTATTCCATTAACTTTATTTTACATTTTATTTTATTTTTAATATTTTTTACAAAATTTATTATATGAAAAATTTAATTACTATTTTATTGATTTCATTATCATTAATAAGTTGCGGCAGCCAATTACCTCCCCCAAATAGCAATAGCGACATCAAGAATATTATTGGAAACACTGTAAATATTGAAGATATCGAGGTAACAAAATATGATTTTCCTGAAGAAATGAATTGGTATGATGCAAAGAAAGCTTGTGAAGCCCTAGGGGAAGGTTGGAGATTACCTACACAAGATGAGTTAAATATTTTATTTCAAAACAGAGATAAAATAGGCGGATGGGCATTCACTCCTGGATTTGGTTACCGATTTTACTGGAGTTCAATGGAATATATGGGTGAAGAGTGCTACGGTCGACCTGGCAATGAATGTGCTTTTAAAAAGTATTTTCGTTCAGGGACTGGAATATTTACTTATAAAAAAGATAAAAATCAAGTACGGGCAGTTAGATCTAATTAATTGAATTATTTAGATTTTACTATATAAATTCTTGATTGATCCATAGATTAAAATTTTACTTTTATTACAAAGAAATGAAATAATGCTAAAAAATAAATTTTTAATAACATTCTTAATTTCACTTTTATTAGTTAATAATTCCTCTTTTGCACAAAATAATAATAAAATAAAAACAGTTGAAAATGTTGATGGCAAAAAAAGACGTATTACAACATATGATTCTTTAATGAATAAAATAAGAGAAGAGTATTACGGAAATCCAAATTCACAATATGAACGAGATGAGGATCAACAATTAATTGCAGCAATCGATTATAACCAGAGCAAAATAATTAGAGTTATTGGCTATAACAAGTTTCCAGAAATTGAATATAAAGTTGATTTTATAAATGGCACTTATTATGATAAATTAAAAGGCGTATCACTTAAATTCAAAGACAATTTTATCTTTGACGGACTCCAACAAGGAGATAAAATACTAGTAGAGTATAAAAACGGAATTAAAAATGGGAAATTAATTCAAACTGATAGTGCAATATCTACTAAATCACCAATTGCTTCAAAAAAAGTAGACCCAAGATTTTTACAGTTTAATATTGTAAATTTTTACTCCAGCTTAAGCAAAGAAGATAATTATAAACTTTTTAAAGGAGTTAATTTTAATTTTCAAAATGGAAGAATTCAGGGCAAACAATCATCATACTACCTTTCTGGCAAAATTAAATTTAATAGTGAATTTGAAAGTGGAATATTGATGAAATATAATTCATTTGACGAAGATGGGAATTTTATATCGAAAATTAATACTCAAAATGGTTTTGCAAGTGGCATTCAATTATTAAACGGAGTTCCAATTAGTGATACTAATTTAATTTTCTTCAATTACCGAATAAATGAAACAGGAAATATAACTTATAATAATGATGATGTAGTTTCTACAAAAGACTGGAGAAATTCTTTGAGATCGGGCAATGTTAATGTAGAAGATATATATGGACATATTGCATCTACAATTTTTTTATCTGAGGGGGAGCCTTACTTCGACAATAATGGAAATAAGTATTACAATTTAAAGACGAAACTTGAGTTTAATAGAGACTCTGCGTATACTCTCAGATTTAAACAGATTTTTGATAATAAAAAAGTCACATTTACTGACCCGAGAGTGATAAAATATTTATTAAATATACCAGATTTTGAAATTACAAGATTTGAATTCAATTCAGATGAAGACAAATTTATAATTCCAGTGTCGATGAATACAGTAAAAAGAAATAATATTCAAAATTTAAAAATTGATTCGATCTCATTAGGTGATGGATTTTATTTTAAACACTATGATTTTAAGCAATATGACTTTGATATAAATATTAATTATAGAAAATATAAATTAAAGTTTCTTTTTGAACCTGATTCGTACATAAAGACAAACTTTCCGAATATAAATTGGTATGATTACCCTACATTAATTTATATTAACCAAGAGTTGACTTACTGGACTGCAAATACTTTCAATATAAATACTCCATTTAATGAACAAGAATACTTAATCGAAACAGCTGTAAATGGATATGCTAATAAAATATTTAAATATAATTACGAATTTAATACCAACAAATTAGATTTAGAAAAATTCATAATTATATTCAAAACCTTAATTGATTTTATAAAAAATAATCAAAATGAATTAATTAAAAATAGAGTTGAACTCCCCTTTTTAACTAATGAAACAACTACTCTATTTAATGAAAAATTTATTGGGAAAATGAATTCAGCTATTGACATCAAAAATATAGACGGTGATAGCTATATAAAAATCGTTACTAAAAATGATATTGAAATAAAATATTTAAATAAAAAATATAAAATAATTGCAGATAGAAAAAAATCAAAGTGGATAATTTACCTTATCTGATTTATGAAAAATTAATCAATATTCGACTTTACTAGCGTTATCGAGAAAATGAACAAATCTTTCTTTGCCACTCAGTAAAAAGAAAAAAATAGCAAATAATGTAATTATTCAGTTCACAGAACTAGAATTCAAGCAGCTTATCAAAATCTGCCATAGTTTACATTAGCAGCCACCCTGAACCCTATAAAGCTATGAGCTTCCTCTGCAGAAAAGGCTCTTTTTTCACCAAATCGCATTAGAGAGGGGCTGTCATTCCATGATCCACCCATTACCATTTTCGGATTTTCTAGCTTATTCAGGATTTGATAATTGCTAAATAGATTATTAGCATCTTTCAAAATATCATAAAGTCGACTTTCATCAGTATCTTGAATATCCTTGGGTGCAGGTATCATAACGGGCTTGCCAAGTTTGATCCAAAGATCTTGAAGGCTATCCCTTTTATAAATCGAAGGACGGATATAGTAACTTCGGGACTTGATTAAACTCAGAATTATTGAATCCAAATTTATTGGGATTGGTTTCAATAATGAAAAATCTATTTTAGGTGATTTATTGAATTCGTCCTCGAATATAAGATCCTTAATAAATCCGTCTGCAACCCACTCTGCCACGTTACCTGCTTGGTCATATAGCCCTTTTGGTGAAGCCGGAAATGAACCGCAACTTTCAGGATAAAGGCCATTCCTAATATTTAGGATTTGCCCATAATTAATTCCATATTCATCTGAAAATTTATAACTTCCAAATTTTGCAAGGAGTTTCCCTTTCTTATCAAAAAGCCCATCATTTATTGACGACCATGGATATGTATAATCTTTAAAATCAACCGTAAATTTCTTGGGAACCGATCTTTTAAATACAGTTACATTTGAAGTATCGCTTTTTGATCGAAATGATCTAAATACATTTGAAGTATCTAATCCATATTGTCTGAACTTTAGATCATTATTTTTGCTATTTGGGATTGAAATGTAACAATAGAGAAACTCTGCTTGAGTTGGAAGTCTGTATTGGTATTTGCCATCCTTACTTAGCCAGCTACAATATGCATTTGCCTGTATCCAGCTAACCCCAACAACCGGATAATTATTGAATGAGGGATGCTGGAAATATTTCTTGGTCATTGATTCATTATAACTAAAATAAAAATCCCTAATCCAACAAAGTGTATCAGGGTATACATCAATTATTGTAGGTGTAGTAGCATTATTATGAAAAAAACTGAATTGAATAGCAGATGTATTTAGAATATATTTTTGATGTTCTGAATTTTTCGATCCTGAAAACGAGTCAACTATATATAAAGGATATAAATTCTTGAATTGACTGGTATCTCTTGCTTCTAATCGACGCGACCAGTTCAATGTCTTTTTGTCTTGATCAATATAAAATTCAGGATCTTTAGCTGCTAAAATTGTTAGGGCAATAGAATCAATCACCCAATTTACAAATGTTCGATATTCAAGGTTTGTAACCTCCTTTTCAGACATAAAAAAACTTAAAACAGTTATTCTTTTGCCTCGTTCCAAATCTATGATTAAACTAGTATCATTTTCTGGCCTTCGATCTATTCCTTTATCTGGTTTAACGGTCGAGAAAGTTCCACCTTGTATAAATTGAAAACCTTTAAGTTCTTTTTGCTTTTTTTTAATGGCTTTAAATAAATTCACCTTGCTATTTATCAAAAAATTTGATCTAGCTGAATCAATTTTTTTTTGTTGGCACTTTGCATGCATCATGCAGGGAATTAAAACACCAATAAGAAAAAAAGAAAGAAATCCATATCTCATCATTTATCAATTTTATATTAAAAAAATTATAACCATCCCAAATCAAAAATGGTTACCTCATCAGTAAAAGGGTTAAATAAAATTAAACCAATTAAATTAATAAAATTGTTAATGCATTGTCAATCCACTTTCGTGAAAAGAAAATATCAAATGAGTCCTAGTAAAGTCATCACTAAGCCCCAAACACCTATTTTTGGGGCTTTTTTGCGGACTATACCCTCTATTTTCCATTATTTTTCACGACATTTACAAGGACGTGTTAAAAGCTTGTACATATTTGTTTTTGAGCATTTTATGCATCTTGGGAGGCAAGAATAAAGCTTTGGCACAAGGCTGCCCTCCTAATATTGGTTTCGAAAACGGAAACCTAGGCAGTTGGGATGCATTTGATGGATCCATTGCTAGATCAAATGGAGCCTTAAATTTGACACTTGGAAGCCCACAAGATGGCAAACATTCCATCATCACTAATTTCCCAGGTACAACGGCCAAAGACGAATATGGTGGTTTTCCAAAGAATTGCCCCAATGGAAGCGGCTACTCGTTAAAACTTGGAAACGATCAAACCCAAGCAGAGGCACAAGGGGTTTCATATACTTTCACCGTTCCCTCCACCGAAGGTGATTATAGCATCATTTATAATTACGCAGTTGTTTTTGAAAACCCTGCTGGCCACCAAGATTGGGAACAACCTAAATTTATGGTTAAGGTTTTTAATGTTACTGATAATAAATATGAAACCTGTGGTGCTTTTGAATTTATTTCGGCACCCAACTTACCGGGATTTAAAGAATCGAACGTTAAAAGAGGTGTCTACTACAAAGAATGGGCACCTATTACTTTAAAAC
>JBIIZN010000021.1:0-17546 GCA_044346275.1 Sediminibacterium sp. | reverse complement strand
AGCCGTAGATGGAAGTGTATAATCAATCACATTTACTTTGCTGCTTACTGGAATGGTATGTCTTTTGAAATATTCAAAAATAGGCGCCCAGTCTACGCTCTCATCACTAAACCAATGCGAACCCCCAGGATATTCGTAATAACTAAAATCAGGATGAAATTCGGCGAGCACTTTTTTCATTTGTCTTGCATAGTTCACCGAAACAGTTTCATCTGCATCACCATGAAAAATGTAAACGCCATTAGCTTTGTAGTTATTGACCATACCTAAAACATTACTTGGTGTACTTGCTCTTGTCAATATTTTTTTAACTGGCGTGCTGGTATCATTTGGTACCAGACCATCATGAGAGCCATACGCAGCAAGGGTTGGATATCCTGCCGACGGAGCAATAGCAGCCCACTTTCCAGGATAGGTAGCACCTAAATACCAAGTGCCATGCCCACCCATTGAGTGACCTGTTAAATATATATTTTGTGGATTTGGCTGATATGTTTTTTTAGCGATCTCAAAAACTTCTAGCGCATCAAGTCTGCCCCAATCTTCCCAGTTAAATCCTCTTGGTCTTCTATTAGTAGGCGCTACTATGGGTCCTTCTGTTTTTGGTTTGTAAGCTCTGGCTTGAGAAATGGCTTCTACTTCTGCACCATGTACCGATAAAAATAAACTTGGATTTGTTTTATTATCGTTGGCTTGAGGCGCTACTGCATAATACTGAACAGAGCCGTCAATGGTACTAATAAAAGTATGCGATGCGTGTTCATTACTTTTTACAGCTGTTACCACAACAGATGTGGTGTCAATAATTTGATTGTTAGACATTAGGGTTAGCGCTACTCTGTAACTTCCTTTGCTTACATTTTTAGGGACCGGTATTTCTACAGCTACTTTTCTTGCGATATGTTGTGCGATGTTTGAAATATTGGTTTGTATTTTTTGATCTTCCACAGACGCCGTGATGCTCATGCCTGTTGTATTATTTTTTGAACTATTGACAACAACAAGTCCGGCCCATTTTTTTGTTACTGTTTCTCCTTCAATAAAAAATGGGAGTGTAGCGTCTTTGGTACTTAATTGCACTGGCTTAAATGAAAAATCAAGCATTGCTTTTACCGATGCAAACCTACCAGCGCCTGCGGCGCGAATATAAAATTCATTGATTCCTTTTTTTAATTGAACTGGTATGTACATCCATCCATATCGGTACATATCACCCGCATGTGGTGCCCCATTAATAAATACCATGGAGTGTCCTGTGCCAATAAACACAGCTGTACCAGCCTTTGGAGCATTATACGTTAGATATAAATATCCATTCGCTAGCGCCTGACTTCTAAAATTATTTGCGCTGTCTGCCTTTATGGCTGTCCACTTTGTTTTAGCTTCACTTGAAACCGCTAATCCTTCCTGCGGCTTACTTTCCCCTTTATAGATACTATATGCAAGCGTATCGGAATACATGGCTTCTCTACCATATTGATGCACTTTACCAGATGCAAGCCCGTTTGTGAAATGATATACATTTTGTGCAAGTATTACACTTGAGCAAAGCATAGCAAATGCAAAGAATATTTTTTTCATCAATTTTTATTTGCAGTTAATTTACGTCACTATTAAATGAACCCCTTAATTATTTTTTAACCGGTTCAAATAGGCTTAAAAAACGTTAGAATTGAGTTATTGAAATAAATTAAATTTAGGGTACTAAAATACGTTGTATGAATATTTTATTCCGCCCTACAATCTCTCTTTTTGCTGTTCTTTTTTCTTGCATGACCATTACTTGTGTAAATGCCCAAAAAGTAACAGCACCTTCTTTTACCATGGTGCAAAATGGGCATTCTAATGCTGTCATTATGACCGCAGTAAATGCAGATAAAGACGAGCTTTTAGCGGCTAACGAACTCAGTGAATATGTTTTTAAAATAAGTGGTGCGCGCATTCCTATTTCAACTCAAAAAAACACGAAAAGTTCAGTTATATATATTGGTAGTGCTTGTCCAAATTATGCGTCGCTTACAAAAAATGAATATGCGATTACGAGTCGTAAAAATGAGCTACAAATTACAGGCGCCACACCCTACCAAACGCTTGAAACCATATACGTTTTATTAGAAGAATTTTTAGGTTGTCAATTTTTATCGCCAAGTGTTGAAAAAATTCCAACATCAAAAAATATTAGCATTGCGGCGTCTTATGCATATACACCAGCTGTATTAACAAGAACAGTGCATTCTAAATTATTTTATGACAACCCATCTTTTGCAGCTAAAAGAAGAGTAACCACCGAAGGGTTTCCAAAATTTGTACCAGAGGCGCGCGTGCACACTTTTAATAAGTTTTTACCAGAAAAAAACTTTTTTGAACATCATCCTACTTTTTACGCACTTGTGAAGAATAAAAGACAACCCACACAACTTTGTTTATCCAACGATACGGTGTATCAAATTATCAAAGATTCTGTAGCTGCATTTTTTAATCGCAGACCCACAGCCACTGTTTTATCTGTGAGTCAGGATGACAACACGCAGTATTGTGCATGTGATAAATGTGCAAACATTGATGCTTATGAAGGCTCTCCATCTGGAACCATGATAACCCTTGTAAACCGCATTGCCAAAGACTTTCCGAATAAAACAATTGCAACGCTTGCGTATCAATACACCAGAAAAGCACCGCTGCATATTAAACCTGAAAAAAATGTTTTAGTGACTCTTTGTTCGATAGAGTGTGATCGAAGTGGTCCTATTGCAGAGAAATGTAAAGATTTTGAATCAGACCTTAAAGCATGGGGCGCAATCGGTGCCACTATTCAAATTTGGGATTACACCACCCAGTTCACTAATTTTTTAGCACCCTTTCCAAATCTAGAAACTTTACAACCTAATATTAATTTATTTGTAGACAACAATGCCAACTGGATATTTGAACAGCATAGTCATAACCCTTCCGAATTTTTTGAGCTCCGCAGTTGGTTGCTTTCAAAATTTTTATGGAATCCGAAAGCAAACTACAATGTGCTACTTAATGAATTTTCAAAAAATTATTATGGCGTAGCATCGCCCTATATTGTTAAGTATTTAAATGATTTGCATGCTGCAATAAAAGAAACCCCTAAATTTTATTTGTTCTTATATGGTGATCCAGCGCAAGGGTTTGAAACATGGCTAAGTGAGCAAAAATTAAAGCAGTATAATGCGCTATTTGATACTGCTTCAAAAGTTACAGGGGATAATACTATTTTACAAGCACGCGTCAATGAAGCACGTATTGGACTTGATTTTGCAACGCTCGAATTTTACCGTTTAAATAAGTCAGGATTTCCACTTTCCGATGTGCAAAATATCAACAAACGTATTGCTAGGTTTACAAACGCCACAACTGCGCAGGGCATCAAAATCATCAATGAAATGGGCCTACCCTTAACTGATTATTTACAAGGGTATCAAAAATTAGTAGCAGGTTCCAAAGAGGTTAATTTGGCCAAAAATGCTAAGGTAAACCTTGCCATAAAACCCGTTAAATATGCCAAAGAAGACCCGCAAGCCCTTACGGATGGCGCATTTGGTGGCTGGAGCTTTTATGCCAATTGGCTAGGGTTTTTAGATGATATGAAAGCCACCATTGACCTAGGGACAGTTACCAACTTTTCTCAAGTAACTGTCTCTTTTTTACAGGTGACCAATCATGTGGTGTTTTTTCCAACAGCGGTTACATTTGAGGCCTCCGAAGATGGCATCAACTATACGCCCATCCAAAGCGTCGACAATGTATTTCCACTGGCAAAAACCAGTAAAGTCAATGACATACAAGTATTTGCCACTGCTTCAAAAAGCCAAAAAGCAAGATTTATTAGGGTTACCGGAAAAAATATGAAGTCACCACCTTATTGGCATCATGCGGCTGGAACGGGCTCTTGGATTTTTGCAGACGAGATTGTGGTGAAGTAGCCATTATTATGCAAGAATATTTATAACTTGAATTCCTAAATTTATCTCTATGAAAAAATTAGGCTTAATCATTTTTCTTTTCGCATTTGTAGGTACGTTAAAAGCGCAAAAAATATTTGCGGTAGACTATGCATCCCAAGCAGAAGTAAAAGTTTTTGTTGTTAAATATGAAAGTCAAGCTGATCTAAAAGTATTTAAAGTTAAATACGAAAGTCAGGCTGGCGACAACAACGGGAAATGGTTTTTTACTGCCTATGCTTCTCAAGCAAAAAAGAAAATCTTTTTTGTAGACTATGAAAGCCAAGCCGATGTCAAAATCTTCTTTGTAGATTATGAAAGTCAGGCTGGCTGGCGTAATAGTGCTAAGCGTTATTTATTTTATTAATTTCTCATCAAATATTTTCTATGTTTTCAAAGTATTTAATGGGTGCATTTGCATCTATGATTGCGTTTGCGCCTCAAATGCATGCACAAAAAAAACCGGTTGCAAAAACGCAAGCTGCGGCTGTAGTAGATGAAAATTTAGTGTCTTCCCATTTTAATAATTTATTGTGGCGAAATATTGGTCCACTTCGTGGCGGCAGGTCGGTAACTGCAACAGGTGTAGTTCAAAATCAATTAACCTATTACATGGGTACCACAGGTGGTGGTGTATGGAAAACAGAAGACGCCGGACAAACATGGAATAATATATCTGATGGATATTTTAAAACAGGAAGTGTAGGTGCTGTCGCTGTTGCAGAATCAGACCCCAATGTGGTATATGTTGGTATGGGAGAACATGCACCAAGAGGAGTAATGAGTTCCTATGGAGATGGTGTTTATAAATCCACAGATGCTGGTAAAACATGGAAGCATATGGGTCTCGAATTAACGCGCCAAATATCTTGGATACGCATCGACCCTAATAATCCCGATATTGTTTATATAGCTGCGCAAGGTGCAACACATGGTCCATCTGCTGATCGTGGTGTTTATAAATCTACCGATGGTGGTTCGAATTGGACAAAAGTTTTATTTGTTGACAACAACACAGGCTGTGCAGATTTAGCGATGGATATGACTAACCCTCGCATTTTGTATGCAGCGATGTGGGAATACCAAAGATTACCATGGGAAATTAAAAGTGGTGGACCAGGAAGCGGGTTGTATAAATCTACAGATGCTGGACTCACTTGGAATAAAATAGAAAATGGATTGCCATCTGATTTAGGTAAAATGAGCGTATCAGTTTCTAGAGCGAATCCTGAAAAAGTATATGCACTTGTAGAAAGCGATACAGAATATGAATTGGGTGGACTTTTTGTTTCTAACGATGCTGGAAAAAACTGGAATAGAATTAGTAAAGACCACCGCTTAACACAGCGGGCTTGGTATTATATCGAAGTGTTTGCTGATCCGCTAAATGAAAATGTGGTGTATGTATTAAACTCTCCAGGTTTAAGGTCTAGTGATGGCGGGAAAACATGGAGCAATATGGGTGGTACCCATGGCGACTATCACCAACTTTGGATTCATCCAAAAAACAGTAGCAATATGATTGTGGCTAATGATGGTGGCGCTGCTGTAACATTTAATACGGGTAAAGTATGGTCTACACAAGCAAACCAACCTACTTCACAAATTTATCGCGTTAATGCAGATCATTTATTCCCGTATAATTTATACGGAGGTCAGCAAGATAATAGTTCTATCAAAATGGCAAGTCGCGTAACAAATGGTTACCGTATTTCCGACAAAGATTGGACAAGCACCGCTGGTGGTGAATCAGCATTTGTTGCGTTCGACCCAAACAATCCAACCTATTCTATGGGAGGCTCATATCAGGGTACTATCGAAGCGTATAATAATGTTACCAAAGAAGGTGTGAATATTATGGAGCACCCAGTACAATACCAAGCGCTTCAGCCAAAAGATATGAAGTACCGATTTAATTGGAACGCACCCATTGTGTATGATCCATTAGAGCCAGGAGCTTATTATCATGCGGGTAATATTCTATTTAAAACCACCGATTTAGGTAAAACCTGGAAAGCCGTTTCTCCAGATTTAACAAAACACGATACTACTAAAATGGGTATTAGTGGTGTGCCTTATACCAATGAAGGTGCTGGTGGTGAAAACTATTGTACCATTAGTTATGTGGCTTTATCAGAAAATGAGAAAGGTGTTATTTATACAGGTAGTGATGATGGACTTATGTATCTAACAAAAGATGGCGGCAACAATTGGACAAACATTACACCAAAAAATTTAGAGGAGTCTTTAATTAATGCGATTGACGTTTCTAGCGTTAATAAGGGCACTGCATATATTGCTGTAAATAAATATAAGGTAAATGATTTCACGCCAATTATTTATAAAACAACTGATTATGGCGCTTCTTGGAAACAAATTTCGAACGGTATACCTTATGGCGCTTTTGTACGTGTTGTAAGAGAAGATCCTACTAATCCTAAAATTTTATACGCTGGAACAGAAACCGGATTTTATATTTCATACAATGGTGGCGACAATTGGAAGCAACTCCAATTAAATTTACCAGTAGTTCCTATTACAGATTTAAAAGTACATGAAAATCATTTGCTCGCTTCTACACAGGGTAGAGCATTTTGGATTTTAGATGATTTAGAACCTATTAGGCATTACAGCAAAGACACGGTGTCCAGTAAATTATTTGCCGTTTCCAATCCACACCGAATTTCTGGTGGTAGTATTTTAGATTATGGTAATTTGACAGATAAAAATGACAAACCCATTAATACACTAGGTGCCAATCAAGCAAGTGGTGCCGTTATTTATTATACGGTTCATGCAGCAGACACTGAACCCGAAAATGCTAAACTTGTTTTTTCTGATGCGACAGGAAAGGTTATTAGAACTTTTTATGCCAATACTCCAAGCAATAAAACAAGTAACAATAAAAACGAAAACGATCCTGAAATATCTGTAAATGATGGTTTAAACCGTTTTGTTTGGGATTTGCGCGAGGAATCGATCGCATCTATTCCAGGCGTATTTATAGAAGGAAGTTATGATGGTGCACGCGTGGTGCCTGGAGCATATAAGGTTGCACTCCATATTGATACACTTGTTTACGAACAAAGCTTTCAAGTACTTCCAGATCCACGTATTAAAGCTACTGCTGCAGCGTATCAAGAGCAGTTTAACCTTTTACAAAATATTGCTGCAGATGTAAATGACATTCATGTGTCTGTTGTGCGGATGCGCAATTTACAAAAGCAATTAAATAGTATAGTTGATCGTATCGAAAATAAAGAGGCTTTTAAAAGTATTGTTACGCTTGCAGATTCAATCAATAATAAGATAGATGATTGGGAAGCAAAGCTCATACAAACAAAGTCTGAATCAAATGACGACGTCATTAATTTTGTAAATAAGCTAACTGCTAATTATATCTTTTTAAGAGGTGAGCTTGATACAAATACACCCCATGTTACACTTGGGCATGTACAGAGGTTCAAAGAATTAAATAACGAATGGCTTGTTTATAAAGCGGAACTCAACGCTATACTTGAAAAGGACATCAAAAACTTTAACGAAAAGTGTAAAGCTTTACAGCTAGCGCACGCTTCTCTTATTGATTAATAGTACCACTAGCCCATTTAAGTCCGTAATACGATTTTACAATTTTGAACTGCAGAGAAATAAGTTTCTCTGCAGTTTCAATTACTTTATTTTCACGTGCGTTTACGACAAATAAGTTGCTATCTCCATTGTAGAATTTAATCAGCTCACCTTTAAGTAGTGTATTGGTATTGTTATTGATGGCAAACTGTGTTTCTAATTGATTTTTTAGAAAAAAGTTTTCGTTGCTATAGGTTTTAACATTGTTTTGAACCTCTATCTTCTTAGCAGCAAATGCGAGGTTTGTCTCTTCAATTTTTAGTTTTGCTTTTCTATATTCGCCACGGCCTTCTCTTAAAAACAAAGGCATTTTAAAATCTACCCCAAATTTATAATTGTTCTGATATAATTGTGCACTAGCGTCTTTAAAGACATTATAGTTTTGGTTTAAAATGTTTGACTTAACATTTAACATAGGAAGTAGTGATTGAAATTTCAATTTCTTTTCAATGACTAGATTATTAATTTTATATTCATAAGCACGTACTTCAGGGTTTTGTAGAATGGATAAACTAATCAAATCGCCAATAGTATTTTCGATAGAAATTTGCTTGCTATCTAGTGTGTCAGGAATCATAGTGGGGCTTAATTGCAAAGCGCTATCCTGATTATCCCACAAAAAATAGGATAGTTCAATACCTGCATTTGTAAAAAGTAAATCAGCGTTGTTCTCTAAAATTTTTAATTGTTGTAATTGTGTAAGTGCTTCGAGGGTATCTAGAGAAGCTCTTTCTCCGTTGTTAAAAGCAATTTTAGTGATGTTAAATCTATTACTAGATGTAATAACATATTGATTATATAATTTTAATAATTGATATTGTGCTGCCCACTTCCAATATTGTAAACTGGCGTCTAATAGGAGATTGTTGACAATGGATTGTTTCTCCTGCTCACTAGCTAAGATTAAATTTTTTGCTTGCAATACCGCGGCTCTGCGCCTATCAATCACTAGGTTTTTAATTACAGGTACGCTAATACCGAGGTAACTACTCTGTCCCTTGGAAACCTCACTATTTAAAAATTGTCCTTTATTACTTTCTATACCTGTGCTAATATCTATACCAGCCCAAGTAGGAATTTTTAATTCTGTATTCTGATAATTGAAATAATTTTTACCATCAAAAGTTTTCATATCAGATTGAAAACCAATAGTGGGGTCAAAGTTAGACCGAGCAATCAACGCATCAGCATTTGCTTTATCAACAACAATCTTTGCTTGTTTACTAAGGGGGTGGTTTTTTTTAACCTGATCTATAAACTCGTTATAGGTAAGTTGCTGACCAAATCCCTTGGAGCATATAAAAAGTAGGAATATTATTTGTTTTAGATACCTCATTTTTTCGTCTTTTCAACTTGTGCTTGATAATATTCTGGTGGGAAACCGTTTATGTTTCTCCAAAGTTCATATCCAATACTAACATCTTTTAAAAGCGCGATACCATTGGCTCCACCACCAAATTTTAATTGTTTAGGCCAAGGTGTGTCGGAATAATCTTCAGATACCAAAACCCTAAATTTTCCATTTTCACTGATACCATTTTCAATTACATTAATAACACCACCAAATGTACCATAAGAACTGTTGGGCCATCCGCTAAACACAATTGCCGGGAATCCATCAAAAATAAATCGCACTTTTTGACCTTTACTGATTAGGGGTAGATCCATAGGTTCCACAAATAGCTCTACTGCATATTTTATATCTCTTGGAACTATTTCAACAATCATTTCACCTTCTTTAACGTACTCCCCAATACCCGCTTTTTTTGCTTTCGTAATTTGTCCTGTTTGTGGCGCAATGATGTAGTAAAGTTTATTTCTAACATCGTAATTAGCATAATTATTTTCAAGTTTTGCTAGATCTCCCATACCAACCGCTTGATCTGCACTGGCTGTAAATCTATCGCCGTTAACTTTTGCTATTTTATCATTGTAGTCTTGTAAAATGCTGCTTTGTTCAAATAGTAAGGCAAGGGTTTCCTGCTTTGACTGCGCATACTTATTTTCTGCAGCGATTTTTTTAGCAGAAGCATTTTGATAATTTACTTTTCTTCTTTCAAAATCTACTAGTGAAATGACACCACTGTCTAACATATTTTTAGCTGCATCAATTTGTCTTTTTGTAACCTGTAATTCATTGATTTGCGCAACCAATTCCATACTATCTGATACTAGTTTTAGCTGTAATTGTTGTTGTTTAATTTTAAGCTGATCTAGTTTAATAAGCTGTAGTTCTGCTAACGCGCTCTCTTGTTTGCCAGCCATTTCACCTTTTCTGGTGTATCCTTCTATTGCTGCAGATTTGGCTTGAATTTGTGCTTTCATCTTATCTAATAATAATGGATCAAGATATTCTACCTTAACCTCGCTTAGTTGCATGATGGTATCACCTGCTTTTATGGCATCCCCTTCTTTCACCCACCACTTTACTACTTTGCCGGCAATGATGGTGTTTACTTCTTGTCTTCTTTGTTCTTGTTGAAGTGTGGTGATACTACCTTTAGCCCGAATGTTTTGTGTCCATGGTAAAAATAGAATGACAATCATTACAATTAATAAAATAACAAACACCCTAGTTATTCTATTCTCTTTCTCTATTTGATAAATATTGTTATACGCTTTCATTATTACTTATTTTTTACTTTGAACTGAAAGAATAGATCCATTTTCTAGGTAAATAATTTTATCAAAAATTTCTTCATTTGAATGACTACCAGCCGTTACAAGCATTGTAACATTTTCTAATTTTGCCATTAACGCTTTGACATTTTCAATGGTATTTGATTCTAAGCCATCAAAAGGATTTTCTAATAGCAACAAGCTTTTTTTACTTAATAGTGCTCTTGCTAATAGTACCCCTTGTTTTATTTTTTCGGGAAGTTTTTTACCTGCAGGATCGATATCCGTATCAAACCCAATTTCTAATTCTTCAATAAATGTTTCAAGGCCAGTAATTTTTGTAATGTTATACAGATCATCATTGGTGATGCTACTATCTCCCATAGTTACATTATCTCTTATGGTTCCTTGAAAAATATCTTGTTGGCTAATGAGCACGCCTGTATTTGATCTGAGTGAGTCGATTGAATAGCTGCCAAGTGCAACATTATTGATTCTAATAGATCCTGCAAAATTGGTAAATGTACCTGTTAGTAAGCGGAGTATCGTTGACTTTCCTGAGCCAGAGTTCCCTACAATCAATACTTTTTCTCCTTCCTGAATATCAAGGTTTATTTCATTTAAAACAGTTTTGCCATTTGGATAGCTGAAGCTAACATTTTTAAATTCAATTTTAATTCCATTGATGGTTGAAATTTTTTCTGACCCCGCACTTTCTAATTCTGCACTTTTTATTTTGTCTAATTTTTCAATTGCCGTTAAGGTATCATAAGCCTTATCTAATGTTTGTATTAATTTTTCTACTGAGCTAATCACCGCAAGAATTACAATATCTGCCGCAATAAATTGACCAATATTTATTTGTTGATTGAGTAGCAAATAAACACCCACAATTAACATGGCTGCTGTAATAATAATTTTGAAAACCACAAGACTCCAGAACTGCGTTAACAAAATTTTGAAATAACTTGTGCGCGCTACTAAATAGTTGCTTACTAAATCGTCTGTTTTTTCGATATGTAGAGAGGTTTTCTCACCATATTTAAATGTTTTAACAACCCTAGCTAACTCTTGAAGCCAGCCTGCTGTCTTATATTTATAATCACTGGCTAATAAGCTTTTTGTAAAACCTTTAGGTAGGGTTGTTGCCAAAATGATATATAGTATTAGCACCAAAACAATACCAAATGCAATAAAAACAGGATGATAGAGAGATAGCAAAATGATACCGAACAAAATTTGAATAAATGCAGCCGGAATTTCTAATAAAATTTTCTCAATACCTTTTTGAAGATTAATGGTATCAAAGAATCTATTAACTAGTTCGGGTAAATAATAGTTATCTAACTTCTCTAAATTTAAATGCGGTATCTTATGTGCAAAACTCAAAGCATCACGGGTATAAATCTTTTGTTTGATTTTTTCAATAATTTGTAGCTGTCTAATTTGAAAAAGACCGTTTAAAAACACCCCAAGTACCACTACAGCAATTAGTACAACAATTGAAGTGGATAAGGCGCCGGCCATTACAAATCCTATAATACTTTGTATGCCTAGCGGCGTTACAAGCTGCACAAGCCCAGCTAGTATTGCATAGATGTAAATAGCAGACACTTCTTTTTTATCTAGCTGTAAAATGGCTACTAATTTTCTAGCAGCAACAATCGGTGAAATTTTCTTATAAGTCATCATATTTATATAAAGGGTCTATTTCGGAACAGGCTTCCATTTCAAATACGGGTTTAATAATACCATCTTTTAATCCATATACCCAACCATGCAAATGAGGTATTTGTTCATTTTGCCAAGCTTTTTGTATAATGGAAGTTTTAGATAATTGTAATACTTGTTCTTGAACATTAAGTTCTACAAGACGGTCAAATTTATTTTCTTCACTATTGTGCGTATCAAGCTCTGTTTTATGAAGCCTATACACGTCTTTAATATTTTTGAGCCACATGTTTAATATTTTGTTGTAACTGTGGTTAGACATCGCAGCCTTAACGCCACCACAACCATAGTGACCACATACAATAACATGTTTTACTTTTAAATAAGTAACGGCATAATCTAGTACACTTAATAAGTTAACGTCAGTGTGTACTACCATATTTGCAATATTTCTATGGACGAATATTTCTCCAGGTTGTGTATTCGTTATTTCGTTGGCCGGTACACGACTATCACTACAGCCAATCCATAAAAAATCAGGTGTTTGAATTTCTGAAAGCCTAGAAAAAAAACTAGGATCATCAAGCCTACGTTCTTCGGCCCAAGCCTTATTTTCTAAAAGTAACTTTTCGTATGTTTTCATTTCTTTGTAAAATTAAGGAGCAAATGGTTTGGGTTGTATTCGTGTAAACTAAAAGTTACTGATATATTTTTTAGATGTACATGACATAAAAAGTCGTTTATCTCATCTATTACATCTTTGTCTATAAAATCTGCTTTTTTGACATCAATTAATAGATAGGAGTTATTGGGTAACGACTCTAGTTTTTGTTTGATTATAGCTTTATTCAAAAATGTTATATCTTTTCTAAACCTGATGAGGTATTGATTGTTATCTTGAATCATCAAGATGGCGGATTTGAAATTGCCGCGTATAATAAAAATGATACTGACAATAATTCCAATAGCAATACCATACAATAAATTACTAAATAAAATAGCGATAATGGTAATACAAAAAGGAATAAATTGATTGAGTCCTCTTTTAAACATTTCTCTAAATAAAGTTACTCTTGCTATTTTATAACCCGTTACAATAAGTATGGCTGCGATAGCGCTTAAGGGTATTTTATTAATAACAAAAGGAATGCATACAACACATATAAGTATTAGTACTCCATGAAATATGGCAGATTGTTTTGTTTTACCCCCTGCATTTACGTTAGCAGAGCTTCTTACGATAACAGAAGTGATGGGGAGACCACCAATGAGACCAGAAATTATATTACCTATCCCCTGTGCATTTAATTCTTTGTTTGATGGTGTCACTCTTTTTAGCGGATCCAATTTATCAACCGCTTCAATTCCTAAAAGCGTTTCAAGTGAAGCAATAACTGCTAACAAAAAACCGGCAAGCCAAACTTCATGATTTCCAATCTGATGAAAGTTTGGAAACGTGAAAAAAGACAAGAATTCATGTACATTATTTGCAACTGGTAACCACACTAAATGTTTTTGTTCGAGCGGCAACATTTGTAATACTTCTGCTCCATATGAATTTAGCATAATGGCTACAACTACTACAATGAGTGGCCCTGGTACATAATGTATCCATTTGTTTCGCTTGTGATTACCTAATTCCCAGAGCATTAATAGGATAATAGAAATGATCCCAATGAGCACTGCCGTGGGTGTCAAAAATTTTAATGCCGTAAGAATAGTGGTTAAGGTATTGTTCCGATCGTCTTGTAAAAATGATTCATCACCTTCAAAATCCGCATCATAACCTAATAAATGCGGAATTTGTTTTAGCATTAAAATAATTCCAATGGCAGCTACCATTCCTTTGATTACGGCATTGGGAATGTAATCTCCAATGATACCTCCTTTTAAAAGGCCAAACAAAATTTGAAATGCGCCAGCAATTAAAACAGCCAATAAAAAAGTTTCGAAACTACCTAGTTTTAAGATCATGGCAGAAACCACAAAAGTTAAACTAGCAGCAGGTCCTGAAACACTTAACTGTGATCCACTTAATTGACCAACAACAATGCCACCAATAATACCAGCTATAATACCTGAAAAAATGGGTGTACCAGATGCAAGTGCAATACCAACACAAAGTGGCAGTGCTACAAGTAGTACTACGATTGATGCAGAAAGGTTGTCACCTAAATGCGCGTAAAATTTTTTCATTTATTATTTTTGATAAAATCCAAGTTAATCTATTTGAATGAGCGGATGCGCTTATACAAATAACTTGTTAGGCGGCGGAACCGGAACATCACTGCTGTGGTAAACTGGTAAAATAGTTTGAAATGCTGCAAATGAAGTTGGTACACTATTGTGCAAGTTCATAGCGTAATGCAAAACAGGATCTTGATTATCAAGGGTGGCTTCGGTGCATTTGCTCAATTCTTTAACCGTTGAACCTGAACAGTTAATTTCTTCATTCAGTTGATTGTCAAATAGCATTTTACCTATTTCACGAACGGGTAACACCTGAATCAGGAGGACGCCCATTAAAATGATATTGATAAAATTTCGTTTCATGATGATGTACAAATATAGCACCCCGGTATTAGAACAATTGGCGTGTTAAAAGGTTTAACATGTTTATAGGCTTTATGTTACAACAGTATGAAAATCAATGTTTTATTAAATATTTAAACCCCCGCAAGCGCTTATTACCTGTCCAGTAACATACGAACTCATATCACTTGCTAAAAATAGGGTGGTATTGGCAATTTCCTCTGCTTTTCCAAACCTGCCGAGTGGTATTTTACTTAAAAAAGCTGTAGCGGCCTCACCCTCTTTTAAATAATGGGTCATATCGGTTTCAACAAAGCCAGGGGCAATGGCATTGCATCTAATATTTCTACTTCCAAGTTCTAGGGCCACAGATTTTGTAAATCCAATAATACCCGCTTTGCTAGCGGCATAACTACTTTGGCCTGCATTGCCTCTAATGCCAATGATAGAACTCATATTGATGATGCTACCTGACCTTGCTTTCATCATGGGTCTGATAACCTGTTTGGTCATGTTAAAGACACTCTTTAAGTTGGTGTCCATCACTTCATCCCACTGATCTGCGTTCATGCGAAGCAGTAAATTATCTTTTGAAATACCTGCATTATTCACGCAAATATCTACCGTACCAAATGTGGCAACTACATCATTTACAAAGGTTTCGCACTCCTCAAAAACGCCCGCATTGCTTTGGTAGGCCGTTGCTTTAACACCCAGTGCTTCAATTTGGCTTACTAACGCATTTGCTTTTTCGGCACTACCGCTGCTAACATAGGTAAATGCGATATGGCTTCCTTGTTCTGCTAATTTTAATGCGATTGCGGCACCTATTCCACGCGCTGCACCTGTTACAATAGAGACTTTTCCTGCGAGTAATTTCATATCCAGTAATTATAGATATGTAGAACGAATTTTAGCTATGCATATTGTTGTAAAAGCAACAATAATTCATCGATGTACCTGCGGTCATTACTGAGTCTTGGCACTTTATGTTGCCCCCCCAGTTTTCCTTTGTTTTTAAGCCAACCATGAAACAATCCCTCTGGAAGGGCGGTAACTTTAGGAAGCGCAAGTGCGATGTCTTTGTAGCGTTTAGCCTCATAGTCGCTATTCACTAATTTAAGGTTTTCGTCCAGTGCTATTGTAAAGGCTGTTAGGCTTTCAGGCTTGTCTTCAAATTCAACCAGCCATTCGTGTGCCCCTTGGTTTTGATCTCCAAAATAAATGGGTGCAGCCGTATAATCTTTCACCACAAGCCCTGTAGTTTTTGCTGCTGCTGCGATGGCTTTGTCCGTATTATCTACCATCACTTCTTCGCCAAAAGCATTGATAAATTGTTTGAGTCTTCCCGTTACAACAATTCGAAAAGGTGCAAGGCTTGTAAATTTGATGGTGTCCCCCACTAAATAGCGCCATAAACCCCCATTGGTGCTAATCACCAACGCATAATTTTTACCAAGTTCTACTTTGTCAAGTCCAATAGTACGCGGTTTTTCTTTTCCGTATTCTTCGGTGGGCATAAACTCATAAAAAATACCATGATCTAAAAACAAAAGCATGCCTTCGGTGTTAGGGTCATCTTGCGCAGCAAAAAAACCTTCGGAGGCGTTATACATTTCTAAGTAATGACAACCGGGGCCAATTAATTTTTGAAACTGTTCTTTGTAGGGCGTAAAAGAAACACCACCATGAATGTATAATTCTAAACTTGGCCACACTTCTTTTAAAGTTTGCTTGCCTGTAATTTCTAAAATTCTTTTGATGAGTAAAAGTGTCCAAGTAGGAACGCCAGATATCGAAGTAACATTTTCAAGAATGGTAGATTGTGCTAGCTTTTCAATTTTTGTTTCCCATTCATCCATGAGTGCAATGGATAATTCTGGAGTGCGAATCCAGTTGGCCCACATAGGTGTATTTTGAAGAAGTACAGCACTTAAATCGCCCACACTTATTTCTTCATTGATTTTACTTATTTGATGACTTCCGCCAATTACAAGTCCTTTACCTGTTAGTAAATCACTATCATTATTAAATTTATAATAAAGGGCCAGCACATCTTTTGCTGCTTGATAATGACAATCTTCTAAACTTTCTTCGGTGATGGGAATGAATTTGCTTTTGTCTGAAGTGGTACCGCTACTTTTTGCAAACCAATTTACAGGTGTATTCCACAGCACTTGCTCTTCACCTTCAAAAAGCTTATCAATAAAGGGTTTCAGGTCTTCGTATTCGCTGATGGGAACGGCTTCTTTAAACTTTCGAATATTAAATATTTCGTTGAAACCATATTTTCTACCAAAGGCAGTGTACTGTCCATGCGTAATTAAATCTTGCAAAACTTCTCTTTGCGTTTCAACAGGATTTGCAACCCATCTTTCAATATGCGCAATTCTTAATAGGGCAAGTCGGGATATGGCAGGACTTAAAAATTTCATGCAAATTAAAGCTTGGCTTCTTTTCCCATTTCAATAATCCAATCTTTTCTACGAAGCGTAAAATTGGTTCCTAAATACAAACGTCTAACGTCTTCATCTTCTGCTAACTCTTCTGCAGTTCCGTGCTTAAAAATTTTTCCTTCAATTAAAAGGTAGGCTCTGTCGCAAATGGATAAAGTTTCATTTACATTATGATCCGTAATTAAAATCCCAATATTTTTTGTTTTTAATTTTGCAACTACAGTTTGGATATCTTCTACTGCGATTGGATCCACACCTGCAAATGGTTCGTCTAGTAAAATAAATTTTGGATCTACGGCTAATGCTCTAGCAATCTCTGTTCTTCTTCTTTCGCCACCGCTTAAACTATCGCCATTATTTTTTCGTACGAGTTGTAAATTAAATTCGTCGAGTAAAGATTCTAATTTTAACAATCTTTCTTCTTTAGAAAGCTTTGTCATTTCTAGGACGGCTAAAATATTGTCTTCTACACTGAGGCTTCTAAACACACTCGCTTCTTGTGGTAAGTAACCAATGCCCATTTGTGCTCTCTTGTACATAGGAAGCTTGGTAATGTCTTCTTGATTTAAAAACACGGTGCCTTGGTCTGGCTTAATAAGTCCAACCACCATATAAAATGTAGTTGTTTTTCCAGCACCATTGGGTCCTAGTAAACCTACAATTTCACCCT
>JBIIZN010000020.1:0-17675 GCA_044346275.1 Sediminibacterium sp. | reverse complement strand
TGGTGCTGGTGGCGCACAAATGTTTAAAGAAGAAGAAGCAGGCACCACCAGAATTAATATAGAAAGGGCCGAAGAAGCCGTTGCAACAGGGGCTCAAATTATTGCAGCTGCATGTCCGTTTTGTAATACCATGATGACTGACGGGATAAAAAATAAAGAAAAAGAAAATGAAATGGCCGTGCTAGATATAGCAGAGCTCATTGCAGAAAGCATGGCTTAATTAAAATATTGAATGATGAATTTTTCTATAGAAGCACATATCCCATCTCATTTTAATGACAACGCTCGTGTTTGGATTTTTCAAAGCAGTAGACTTTTTAGTATGTCAGAAGCTTTTGAAATTGAAACGATTTTAAAGGATCATTGCAGCGGATGGAAAAGCCATGGTAAAGAGGTTAACGGCTATGCCAATTTGTTTTTTGGACAATTTATTGTTGTTATGGCCGATGAAACGGAGGCCACTGTTGGCGGATGCAGCACCGATAGTTTATTTAGAACCATCAAACAAATTGAGGCCCTTTGCAAAGTCAATTTATTTGATAGACAAATGCTTGCATTTCTTGTAAATGATAAAATTCAATTATTACCACTCGCACAAATCAAATACGCGGTATCAAACAATCACATTAGCCCAACTACTACCTATTTTAACAATACTGTAGGTACTAAAAGAGAATTGATGGCTAACTGGATGATTCCTTTGAACGAGAGCTGGCTTTCAGCAAAGGTTTAACAGGTTTTGTTACCACTTTATTTAGTTGATAACTCACTGCAATCCGGTAGTTTCTTGTATTACTTGAACTAAATGATTCTAAATTAAAATTAGCACCGTACGCAAAATTTCGGAACTGCTGCTGTGTTGTAGGGTCTATAACATTAATTGAAACGATTAAACGGCGGTCTAGAAACTTACGCTGTACGCCAAGATTAACCGTTAAATTACTCCTACTTCTACCCTGCGGATCCGCAAAATTATTGTAGCGTGCTGTACCTTCAAAACTAAGTAGGTTGCTTGGTGTGAAATTATAATTAAGGCTGGTGTAAAAAGTAGCACCATCACGGTATTTGTACAAGAGCTTTTCGGCAACACCGTACTGGTTAAAAGTATAACCCGCACTCCCATTCATTCTAAACTTTTTGGTAAAAGTATACCCACCCCAGGCACTGGCTTCATACTCACGCCTATCTGCAATATTTTTCCAAGTTACTTCTGTTTTCCCTCCGGCCTGTAGCGTTCGAATACTATTAAAAACCTGCGTTAATTGATTATATCCGAGTGATGTATTAATATAATACTTACCCTTAACATAACTAAAATTCCAATCATAATTATGTGATAATGTAGGCTCTAGATAAGGATTACCAAACCTAATATTATAAGGGTCACCATAATCGATATTGGGGTTTAACTCGCCAATGCCAGGACGTCTAATGGTAGCCCTATATACGAGGGTTGTGTTCATTTCTTTAGAAAATTCTTTGCGCAAAGTAAAATTTGGTAATAGGTTTAGGTATCCATTGTCAACATCACTAGCATTCCCTTTTAGAAATACAAACTGCAAACTGGTATACTCGGCCTGTACACCAAAGGATAAGCGGTACTTACTTTTAAAATTGTATGATAATCCGGCCCTTGCTGTTGCTACGAGTTGTGTGTTGGTGAAATCGTTGCTTAATAGATCATTGGTAGAAAATATTTGATCCTGCTTTCGAAAAAACTGTGTGTTAACCCGTCCATGGTACCATGAATTTAAAACAGAAACGCCCGCATTAAAGTTATGTTGCTTGGTTTTTAATGGACGTAAAAAATCTATGCGTAGTGACGCCGAATTATTATCGGTGTTAAATAGTTGACGCTGCGTAGAATCGACCCCAGTAGGCGTTTTATCAGGAAATAAGAACTGTTGAAAAAAAAGTTTATTAGAATGGCTATTTGATAAATTGGCATTTGCAATAAAGCGCAAATATCCAGGCCCTGTTTTTTGTTTGATATTGTAACTACCAGAAACTACATGATTCACCCCTCCTCCAACACTGTGGTTGTTTCGATTGCTTAAGCGGTAAATTTGCTTTTGGTTGTTAATATTGGTAAAGATGTTATTAGAATTATTATCAAAAGAATTTGGATTGAGTTGATAGGTAAGTGATAAAATATGCTGCTTATCAATTTCGTAATCGGCTTGTGCCCTAAAATTAGGTCTCGATGAAAAATTAGTAAACCTATTTTGTGTGTTAAAATAGTTTACAGAATCTCTATAAATGTTTTCTCTTTTTGAATAACCATTACCCGTTATCGTACTTACACCTACACCACCATTTAAATTCAATACAAGCTTTTGATTCCGGTAACTACCATTAGCAGATGTGGCAGCCTCCCCCCTTGTTCCAGCACTTACACTCACTCTTCCAACCCATCCAATTTTACCTTTTTTAGTAACGATATTAATAACGCCGCCCGTTTCTGTTGCGTATTGTGGTGGCGGTGTAGTCATGACCTCTATTTTGTCAATACTATTTCCTGGCAGGCTTTCTAACAAGTCCTGGAGTTGTTGTGCATTTAAATCGGTGGGCTTGTCATCTATGAGTATGCGAGGCTCTTTACCTTTCAATAAAATTTTTCCATTAGGATCGTTGTTAATGAGCGGCATGTTTTTTAGAAGCTCTGCAGTGGTAGCACCCCCACTTAACGCACTTTCGCCCACATTAAAAATGATTTTATCATCCTTATTTTCGATCAGTGGTTTTTCGGCGTATACAATTACTTCGGAACTAGCCGAACCTGATATATTTAATTTAACGTCACCCAAATTAAAATCATAGCGCTCTTCTCTTAAATAAATACTATCGAGTGTAAGATCTGCGTAACCTACCATCGATACTTTAAGCTTGTAATATCCAAATGGTAAATTGATACACTCAAAAGAACCATTTTTATCCGAGATCACTTGCGACAGTATGGCCGTGTCCGTCATTTGTTTTAACTGGATACTTGCAAATGACAAAGGCTTACTGGTTCCTGCGTCTAATACATTGCCAATAATAAGCCCCATCAAACGTTTTGTTTCGGGCGGTTTTTGGCTATAGCCCTGTATCCAAAAAAGCAGGGCACTGATTATGCATAAAAAAGACTTCATAGTATCGATTACAAAATAAATCTTTATTAGGAAGATGAGAAATAATAAGGGCTAATTGGTTAATTTTACAGGTAAATTTGGTTATCATGTTAACAATCTACGGCATACCCAATTGCGACACTGTAAAAAAGAGTTTAGACTGGTTTATAAAACACAAAATTGAATACGTGTTTCATAATTACAAAAAAGAAGGAATAACGGCTGCGCTACTCAAAGATTGGATGTCTCAACAAGAATTTACACTGATTGTAAATACAAAATCTGCAACGTACAAGAAATTAAGCCCCGCCGATCAAGCAAAGTGTACAAAAGCAGCTTCAGCTATTGCCGTGTTGCAGGAAAATACGAGCCTCATCAAAAGACCCATTGTAACAAAGAAGGGAAAAATATTAGCGATTGGTTTTGACCCAGAAACTTACGCAAGTCTATTTTAAAATAGATGCTAGTTTTTGTAAAAGGTCTTCGCCTCTTAAATCTTTACCAATAATTTTTCCGGTAGGATCAATTAATAAATTAGCAGGTATACTTTGAATTCGGTAAAGCTGCGCCACTTCGTTACTCCAGTATTTTAAATCACTAACATGCGTCCATGTGAGTTTGTCTGCTGCAATAGCCTGAATCCAACTGTTTTTATCTTGATCTAAAGAAACACCTAACACTGTAAAGTTTTTTGACTTGTAGGTATTAAATGCAGCAACTACATTTGGATTTTCTTGTCTACAAGGTCTACACCAGCTAGCCCAAAAATCTATCAGTACATACCTACCTTTAAATGAAGATAACTTAACTGGCTTACCATTTTGATCATTTTGCGTAAAATCAGTTGCCATAGAACCTATTTGTCCAATTTTAGCATCGTTTACAGATTTTACAATCATTTCAGAAAAATAGCCTTTTTGAGCAGCAGGCTGTAGCGCATTAAATTTAGATTCTAACTCTTGTGGTCCCGAAAATAAAGGTCCGACAGCAAAAAGTGCAAATGAACTTACTACAGATGCAGGGTTTGTATTTACAAAGCCTACTGTTTCATTTAAAAGCACTTGCTTATAACTATTAAATAAATTAATGAGTGAATCTCGCTTTGGTGTTTGTGCCGTTTCTGCCTGAATAAGTGGCACAATGGCGTTGAGTTTATCTTTTAAAGGAGCAAACTGAATTCTAAATTTCTCGTAGGTCTGGTGTAATATCGATCCCGTTAATTTAATTTGATCAGGCGCAGCTAGATCACCCTCTATAATTACAGCTTCATTACCAATAAACATTTCGACATTTAGTTGGGGTGCCGCAGAAAACGATAGTTGCAATAGCATACCCTCATTTACCGTTCCTTTTAAAACAAAAACGCCATCCGTAATATTTCCTGTAGCAAGTACTTGACCATTAAAAACATTTTTTATAGTTGCCGTACTGCCATTTGTTAATCCTTTCATTTTTCCATTTACTGTAAAATCGGCAGCTATAGCAGATTGAAAAGAAATTAAAAGAACGAGTGTGTATATGATTAGTTTACGCATAATAAATATTTGAGTCTATTTTTTGTGTCTATTTTTTAATATTTCAATTACATCCTGCAAATTATATCCTTTTGACTGTAATAAAATTAAATAATGAAAAAGTAAATCAGAAGCTTCATTTAAAAACAATAAATCATTGTCATCTTTAGATTCAATCACAAGTTCTACTGCTTCTTCACCCACTTTCTGTGCAATTTTATTAATTCCTTTTGAAAACAAAGAAGCCACATAAGAAGTTTCAGGGCTATCATTTTTACGACTCGCAATAACTGTCTCTAGATAGCTTAAAAAATGAGCAGAATTATTTTCTTCCCCCCAGCATGTATCCGTTCCGTTATGACAAGTAGGCCCAACAGGAACTGCTTTAATTAAAAGCGTGTCGGCATCACAATCGAGTAACATTTCTTTGTAATTCAAAAAATGCCCACTCTCCTCTCCCTTTGTCCAAAGCCTATTTTTTGACCTACTAAAAAATGTAACTTTTTTAGTAAAAAGGGTTGTTTCAACAGCAGCTGCATTCATAAATCCAAGCATTAAAACCTTGCTGGTTTCAATATCTTGAACAATGGCAGGCACAAGCCCATCTGTATATTTTGAAAAATCAATGTTATCTAACATAATTGGTAGTAAAAGTAAAAATTAAAGCCTAATTGACAAGCCTTTGTCTAATAAATATGATTTTAAAGCATGTACTTCAATTTCCTTAAAATGAAAGATACTAGCTGCAAGCGCTGCATCTGCGGCACCCTTTGTAAATACATCCTCAAAATGCGCCATCGTTCCGCCACCCCCCGATGCAATGACCGGTATAGCAACTGCTTTAGAAACGGCACTTGTAATTTCTAAAGCAAAGCCTGCCTTGGTGCCATCATGGTTCATGGAAGTTAAAAGAATTTCGCCAGCACCGAGCTTTGCGGCTTCTTGCGCCCAGGCCAAACAAGTTGTTTTGGTAGCCACCGTACCGCCATTTAAATACACATACCATTCACCATCCGCTTCTTGTTTGGTATCTATGGCCACCACAATACACTGACTTCCAAATTCCTTGGCTAGGGCTGACACGAGTTCCGGATTTTTAAATGCTGCAGAGTTCACAGCTATTTTATCGGCACCATTTTGGAGCAGTACGCGCACGTCTTCAATACTAGCAACGCCACCTCCTACCGTAAATGGAATATTAATAACGGCGGCAATTTTTTTTGCTAAATCAGCAAGTGTTTTACGTTTTTCGTTGGTGGCAGTAATATCTAAAAAAACAAGCTCATCGATACCGGCAGCTGCATAAAAAGCGCCTAGCTCGACGGGGTCACCAGCGTCACGAATGTTTTCGAAATTGACACCTTTAACCGTTCTCCCATTTTTAATATCCAAACAAGCGATAATTCTTTTTGCTAACATACTTTTAAGTTATGCGTTAAACTGCTGCAATGCTTTAAGTGAAATACGGTTTTCATAAATAGCCTTACCCACAATGGCTCCAGCGCAACCAATATCAGCAAGCGTTTCAAGATCTTGAAGCGAACTAACACCACCACTTGCTACTAATTTTAATTGTGGAAACATCGATAAAAGTGATTCATATAATACGGTAGAAGGTCCTTCTAAACGCCCATCTTTTGTAACGTCGGTACAAAAGATATTGGTGATTCCCTGGTTAATATACCCACCAATAAAATCATTGATAGAAATGTCAGATGTTTTCAACCAACCATTTACTGCGATAAGATTGTCTTTTACATCGGCGCCTAAAAAAAATGCTTGGGCACCATAGGTACTTACCCAGTTTAAAAAAAGTTCAGGGTTAGCAACGGCAATACTACCAATGGTTGCCAGGGATGCGCCACGCTCAAAAACAAGTGATACATCCTGATCTGTTTTTATGCCACCTCCAAAATCAATCACCAATTTTGTATGCAGCGCAATTGACTCCAATACTTTCCAGTTTTTTACAGCACCTGCTTTAGCGCCATCTAAATCCACCAAGTGAAGCCTTTTAATTCCAGCAGCCTCAAAAGCTTTTGCCACCTCCAATGGATTTTCGTTGTAAATGGTTTTTTGCGCATAATCACCCTGCGTTAAACGAACACATTTTCCATCAATAATATCTATAGCTGGTATGATTTGCATCTTATTTAATATCTAAAAAGTTTTGTAATATTTTTTCTCCTACAGCAGCACTTTTTTCGGGATGAAACTGAACTCCATAAAAATTGTTTTTTTGAAGTGCTGCACTGTATGGCAATATATAATGGGTAGTGGCTATAGTGTCAGGTCCAAGAGCTGCATAATATCCGTGAACAAAATAACAATAAGCATCAGGCGCCAAGCCATTAAATAATGGTGACCCATACTCACTTATTGTATTCCATCCCACCTGCGGAATTTTATCGGTTCCATTGGGTAAAAAAGAAACAACAGGTTCGTCAAATACAGATAAACAAGGGGTGTCGTTTTCTTCGGAATATGAACACAGGAGCTGCATACCTAAACAAATGCCTAGCACGGGCTGCTCCAATGATTTAATAACGGTATCTAAATTTCTTTCCTTTAAGTAATTCATAGCAGTACTCGCTTCTCCAACACCCGGAAAAATAACACGATCCGCTTTTTGCAATAGCTCCACATTGTCAGTAACAACTGCGCTAACACCAAGTCTTTCGAGTGCGTAGGTTACAGACAATATGTTTCCTGCATTGTATTTTACGATGGCAACATTCATATTACTTTTGGCCAATTACAGATGATAAAAATTGAGCGGTAGTGGATGTAACGTCTACACTATTTTCAAGCGCTTTAATATACGCAGAGCCAATAATAGCGCCTGCCGTATGCCTCGAAGCCAGTTCAAATGAAGCAGCATCTTTAACGCCAAATCCAACTAAAATAGGATTGATTAGTTGCATTTGGTTTAGTTTTTGCAAGTAGGCATCAACTGCATCAAAATTAAGTGCAGAGCCCGTTGTAGCTGATGCACTTACTGCATATAAAAAACCAGAACTTAAGGAATCTAAATATTGAATGCGTTCGGTTGGTGTTTCGGGCGTTACTAAAAAAATAAAATCTAGCCCGTGCTTTTTTACAATGGCACCATAGGTGGATTCAAACTCGTAGGCAGGCATGTCTGGTAAAATAAGACCATCCACCCCCACCGCTGCAGCTGCTGCACAAAATTTTTCGAATCCATATTGCAACACTGGATTCATATAACCCATGAGCACCACAGGTATATTACTAGTGGCTCTTAATGATTTCAATTGATCAAACAAAACCTCAATAGACATGCCATTTTCAAGCGCTCTAGCGCCACTCTCCTGAATCACAGGGCCATCAGCTAATGGATCAGAATATGGCATACCTAATTCCACTAGATCGGCACCATTTTTTTCGAGTGCAGCGATGATAGGAAGTGTACTATCTAATGCCGGATAACCAGCGGTGCAGTATACGTTTAATACTTTAGATGACTTGGTATCAAATAATTTTTTTAGTCTTGTCATGAATCTAATTTTTGCATGTACGTAGATAAATCTTTATCCCCTCTTCCACTTAAACAAATAACAACGGTATCGGTTGGCTTCCATTTTATTTGATCGAGTGCCGCAAAAGCATGTGCAGTTTCTAGGGCTGGAATAATACCTTCGGTTTTACTCACATGAAAAGCAGCATCCATGGCTTCATCATCTGTGGCACTTAAAAACAAACCTCTTCCCGTTGAATACAAGTTTGCATGCATTGGGCCAATACCAGGATAGTCTAAGCCCGCCGAAATACTGTGCGGCTCAATTACCTGACCATCTGGTGTTTGCATTAATAAACTTTTACTTCCATGTAATATTCCGGGTGTACCTAGTTGTGTAGTAGCGGCACTCATGTTGGTTTGCACCCCATGGCCAGCTGCCTCTACTGCTACAATTTGTACCGACGGTTCTTCTAAAAAATGATAAAAAGCACCTGCAGCATTACTACCGCCACCCACACAAGCAATCACATGTGTTGGAAGTTCGGTACCGGTTTGCGCTAGTAGTTGCTTACGGATTTCCGCACTGATCACACTTTGAAACCTTGCAACCATATCTGGATATGGATGTGGCCCAACCACACTTCCAATAATATAATGGGTATTAGTAGAATTATTGATCCAATCTCTAATGGCTTCGTTGGTCGCATCTTTTAATGTTTTACTGCCACTGGTTGCTGGCACTACGGTAGCGCCTAACATACGCATACGTGCTACATTGGGCGCCTGCCTTTCAATATCTTTCTCACCCATGTAAACAATACATTCCATACCTTTTAATGCACAAACTGTTGCTGTTGCCACACCGTGTTGTCCAGCACCTGTTTCTGCGATTATGCGCGTTTTACCAAGCTTTTGAGCAAGAATAATTTGACCAATGGTATTGTTAATTTTATGCGCACCGGTATGACATAAATCTTCTCTTTTCAAATAAATCGTTGTTCCATATTGTTCGCTCAAACGTTTGGCTAAAAATAATGGTGTTGGCCGGCCCACATAATTTTTCAAAAGATCGTTCACCTCTTCTTTAAAATTGGGATCGTCCATGATTTGTAAATACTGGCTTTTAAGTTGTGCCACATTCGCAAATAACATTTCTGGAATAAAGGCACCGCCAAAATCCCCGTAATAACCATGCTCATTTGGATTTGTAAATGTTTGTTGCATATTTATAGCGCTTTAATGCTTGGAATAAAAGATTGTAATAGTTGTAAATTTTTTTGTCCTGGCGCCGTTTCAAACTTACTATTAACATCTACTGCGATGCAATTACCTGCCGCATCAGACTGTACAAATGAAGTAATTTTAGAAACATCATCCGGGCCAATGCCCCCACTTAAAAAATAAGGTTTTTGACCAGTAGCATTAGCAAGTTTTTCCCAATCAAATGAAATACCAGAACCGCCATAAACACTTGAAGCGGTATCAAATAATAAATAATCAATGTCTTCTAGATACTCGGAAATTTTATAAGCTACATCATCTGTTTCTGAAATTCTAAATGCTTTAATAACAGGGTAATGATTGGCCATTTCTTTACAATAGTTAGGCGTTTCATCTCCATGCAGCTGCACCATATCAAGCCCCGCTGCGGTAGCTGTAGCAATAACATTTTCTAGAGGTTCATTCACAAATACACCAACTTTTAAAACCCCGGGCAACTGAACGCTTTTAATTTGATCAAAGCTTAGTGTATGCAGTGCATAACGCTTTGAAGCGGGATAAAAAATAAATCCAACATAATTTACCCCCGCTTTGCTTAAAGCAAGGGCCTCATCTATACTCGTAATGCCACAGACTTTAATTTTCATTTTCCTGTTTTATTAAATCAGCTACAAAAGCTTCAAATGCTGCAGCAGGATCAGATGTTTTCATAAAATTTTCTCCAATTAAAAAACCATCAAACCCTTCTTTTTTTAGTTCAAGAATGGTAGACACATTACTAATGCCACTCTCTGCAATTTTAGGCAAATGAGCCGGCAACATTTTAGCAAGTGCAATAGAATGTGCAAGGTCCACTTCAAAAGTTTTAAGGTTACGGTTATTGATCCCAACCATATCGATACCATCACATACATGTTCCAACTCGTCAGAGGTATGAATTTCAAGTAACACTTCTAGACCAATATCTTTTGCAACGGTAGCGAGCTCTTTAACAGCTAATGGCGTAAGGCAGGCAGCAATTAATAAAATCACATCAGCACCATAGGCTTTGGCTTCTATAATTTGATAGGGATCTACCATAAAATCTTTGCGCAAAATGGGCGTTTCATGCAACCTTGCTACAGTAAGATCTTGCAGGGTTCCACCAAAAAAATAAGTGTCCGTTAAAACGGAAAGTCCAGAAGCACCATGCGCCGAGTAAGCCGCTGTTACATCTTTAACAGTTGCTGTATCATTAATGATTCCTTTACTTGGCGACTTCCTTTTAAATTCGGCGATGATACCCGTTTTTCCGGGCATTGTTAAATAAGAAGACATAGACAAAACAGGCGCTTTAAAAAATGGCATTTGTTGTAATGCCGATTCTGATACCTGCAGTTTTTGATCCGCCACCTCTACTCTTTTACGGGCAATAATTTGATCTAATATATTCATACTATTGAACTGCAATTAATTGTTGTAAAACTTGGTACGCTTTTTGACTATCCAAACTTTCTACCGCTGCTGCATAGGCATCATTGTAGGTATTGTATTTTTGAGTCGCAAATAAAGCAGCTGCTGCGTTAGCAAGTACAACTGCGTTTTGCGCCATCGTTCCTTCACCTTTTATGATTTTTAAAAATATTTGGGCCGAAGCTTCTACGGTATCTCCTCCCGCTAAATCTTCTGGAAAAACAATTCTTTTGCCTAGCTCATTTGCTGAAACAATGCGCTCCCCTTTTGCTGTAAATATTTTTGTATCACTTGTCAAAGAAATTTCATCATATCCATCTAGTCCATGTATAATGGTATAATTAATACCTTCTTCTTGTAACAAATAATGGTAAATTCTAGCAATTTCTAAACTGTATACACCAATGAGCTGATGCGTAGGCTTGGCCGGATTTACAAGTGGCCCTAGCATATTAAAAAAAGTACGAACACCTAGGTTTTTTCTGATAGGCCCAACCAGTTTAAGCGCTGGATGAAAAAGCGGCGCATGCAAAAAACAAATATTGGCGGCGTCTAATTCTTTTTGTAACGCGTTTTCGTCATTTTTAAAAACATACCCGAGCTGCTCCATGACATTGGATGACCCACTAATGGTACTGGCGCCATAGTTTCCATGCTTGGCAACTTTTTGTCCAGCACCCGCCACTATAAAACAAGAAAGCGTAGAAATATTGAACGTGTTTTTTCCGTCTCCCCCTGTGCCCACAATATCTAATAATTCATAATCCCCTAAATGAATTGGAACGGCGAGTTCAAGCAGCGCATCTCTAAAACCTTGCAGCTCTGCAATGGTAATGCTGCGCATTAAATACACAGTCATGAGAGAAGCTAACTCGCTATCATTATAGGCACCCGAAGACATTGAAAGCAGTAACTCTTTAGCTGCTGCCCTAGAGAGCGTTTTGTGTTCAAATAAATATTGTAGAATCTTTTTCATTTAAATAACCAGTTTTTTATGACCGCTTCGCCACATGGGGTTAACACACTTTCGGGATGGAATTGAACACCGCAAACATCATATGCAGTATGCTCGATGGCCATAATCAATCCATTTTCATCGGTGGCCGTTACTTTTAGTATATCAGGTAAGTTTTTATTGGAAACAACCCAACTATGGTAACGCCCTACTTCGATGATATCTGTTAAACCATTGAATAAATAATTTGTATTATCAATTTTTATGGGCGTTGCAACGCCATGATATACCGTAGATAAATTTTCTAGCGTAGCGCCAAATACTTCCCCAATGGCTTGATGACCAAGGCATACACCAAGTATAGATTTAGACGCCGCATACTTTTTGATGAGGGGCAATAACAAACCTGCTTCAGAAGGTATACCAGGCCCTGGAGACAATATAATTTTATCATACCCAGCAACTTCTTCAAGATCTATTTGATCATTTCTAACAACCGTCACTTTCTCATTCGTTATTTTTTCAACGAGGTGTACAAGGTTGTACGTAAAAGAATCATAATTATCAAAAACTAATATTTTCATACCAACAACTTTTAAATTCCAGCAGCTAACACCACTGCTTTTTTTAATGCATTTAATTTATTATTAACTTCTTGCAACTCACTGTCCGGATTTGAGGAAACAACAACACCAGCCCCTGCTTGATAATAAAGGGTATTGTCTTTACTTAAAAAGCTACGAATCATAATGGCATGGTTAAAATCACCATTAAATCCTACAAAACCAATCGCACCGCCGTAATAGCCTCTAGCCGTAGGTTCCAAGCCGTCAATGATTTCCAATGCCTTAAATTTTGGCGCACCACTTAATGTGCCAGCCGGAAAAGTTTGTGCGAGCACATTAAACGGATTTGCAGCATCCCCTAGTGTTCCAACAACTTCACTTACGAGGTGAATTACATGCGAATAAAATTTCACCTGCTTGAACTGACTTACAGTTACCGCTTTACATGATCTACTTAAATCATTACGCGCAAGATCCACTAGCATTACATGCTCTGCGTTTTCTTTTGTGTCTTCCAATAATTTTGCAGACAGCGCTTTGTCCTGTTCATCATTACCCGTTCTTTTAAAAGTGCCTGCAATAGGATGCATCACTGCTTTATTATTTCGGACAATTAATTGCGCCTCTGGAGAAGAGCCCATTAATTTATAATCGCCGTAATCAAAGAAAAATAAATAAGGTGAAGGGTTTACACTGCGGAGTGTCCTATACACATTAAACTCATCCCCTTTAAAGGATTGTTCAAAACGTCTACTGAGTACAATTTGAAAAACATCTCCACGTAAACAGTGTTGAATACCTTTTTCTACCATAGACTTATATGCCTCGTCTGTAATATTTGAACGCTCATCACCAACAGGGGTAAATGGAAATTGAGGCACGTCTTTGTTTCGAATAAGTGATTCTATGAGAGAGGTGTCGGCCTGCTCACCTGCCAATAAATTTTGACAAATAAAGAGTTCGTCTTTATAATGATCAAATACAATGACGTACTGATACAAACGGTACCGAATCAGTGGAATATTTGTTTTTTTGGCCTCAGAAAACGAAATCGTTTCAAATAATGGAATGGCATCAAAACTGGTATACCCAAATAATCCTTGGGCGAAATTTGTTGCTGCGTGGGTATGGGGCACTACCTGATAACCCTGCATATAATTCCACAATTGAGTATCAATTTGTGCCCCCGCAACTTCCTGCTTTATGGGATCCTGATGAGGATATTTGATTTCGATTGTTTTTGCATCCTTTACTTCAATACCCCCAATCGCATTAATACATATAAAAGAGTAGCTATTTTCTGCAACATGCGCATCGGTACTTTCCAATAAAATCGTGTCTCTAAAACGGTCTCTTAAACGCAGATAGATACTAACGGGCGTATACACATCCGCTAACATTCTTTTACTCTCTGTACGTAAATCAATTTTTTTCATAAGCTATAAATAAAAAGCCCCGACTTGAGGTCGGGGCTTTTGAAATTATTCAAAAAGTAGTGGACGCGCCATTACATTCCCCGATTAGAGTTTGTATGCCACCACCACTTGTTATTTAATACTTGCGTCATTGATACAAATTTAAGAAATATTGGGCACTAACACCACTTTTTTTCTAAAAAAGGGATTCCGCCACAATTAAGTCTTGGGGGCGTGTAATTTTAAGATTACTATACTCCCCTTCTATTAAACGAACCGTGTGACCAGCAGCTTCTACCACAGTAGCTTCATCGGTAAAGCTAGCCTGGTAGGGCTGTTCAAAAGCAGGTAGTAACAACGTGCTTAAAAATGTTTGTGGAGTTTGAATGATTTTTACCAGGTTTCGATCTACAACCTGGTGGGTATCTCCGGAAATAAGCCTAATACTATCTGTGGCGGTTACAGCAGGAATTGCAGACCCATGAACCAATGCCTCTTCATAGCATTTTTTAATTAAATCACTAGAAACGAGGCACCTAACGCCATCATGTACAAAAATAACGCCTGGCTCTTTAACCGCTTGTAACCCATTTTTTACGGATTCAAAACGATTAGTTCCACCCTCTACAAATTGTATATGGGTAAGTTGAGCTGGTTCAAAATAGGTTGCAGCTTCCGCTACATAGGAAGCCGGTAATACAAGTACAATTTGAATATCATAGTAGGCGTAAAAAAACTGTTGCACGGTATGCCAAATAATGGGCTTACCCTTCAAATGCAAAAATTGTTTAGGTACATCAGTACCCATTCTTACACCTGAACCACCAGCAACAATTACAGCCGTTTTTTTCATTGTCATTTATTTATAAATAGCGGTAGCCGATTCGCCTTTACTATTTTTAAAAGCCCGGTACATTCCAGCACTATTAAATACCATGGCAGTATTACCTTTTGCATCCACGCCAATCATACCACCCTCCCCATTAAGTGCCATTAATTTTTCATGCACCACCACTTCCATCGCGGCTTGCAAACTAAGGCCCTTATATTCCATTAAACAACTAACATCATATGCTGCAACAGATCTAATAAACATTTCACCATGACCCGTACAACTTATAGCACAGGTTTTATTATTGGCATAAGTACCACTACCAATAATGGGACTATCCCCAATACGTCCATATTTTTTATTGGTCATGCCACCCGTAGATGTTGCTCCTGCAATATTTCCAAAACCATCACATGCAACAGCACCAACGGTTCCGAATTTTTTATCTTTTAATAATTCTTCTAGATGATGATTGGTGTGATCCAATGAATAGGAATCAGAATCACGAATAGCCTTCCACTGATCATATCTGAATTGAGAATAAAAATATTCGTCGGGCGCTAACACCACACCTTGCTTAATGGCGAAATCGTTGGCTCCTTTGCCACTTAAAAAAACGTGGTTACTGTTACGCATTACTTCGGTAGCGAGCTGAATAGGATTTTTTACATTACGTACTGCAGCAATAGCTCCTGCTTCAAGTGTAGCACCGTCCATAATGGCAGCGTCCATTTCTTGCAATCCCTTTTTGGTAAACACGCTCCCCTTTCCTGCGTTAAATAATATATTATTTTCTAGGGTAAAAATAGATGCCTGTATGGCATCCACTGCTGTACCACCATTTCCTAAGATGGCATAACCAGCGTCCAAAGCTTCTTGCAATCCGTTTTGATACGCTTGTTCTAATTCAGGAGACATGTCTTCCTTTAAGATTGTGCCAGCGCCTCCATGTATAACCAATGAAAATTGTTGCATAATTTACTATTTAATTAAGCCAATAGTAGTTTACATTCAGCAAGTAAACGCGTTTTATTAATAGCTGCAGTGCCTACTTCTTCACAAACAAGTCCACCCGCAATATTGGCCATTTCGGTGGCGAGTTCAATATTTTTTGTTGCAGCATATACAAGCGATGCAACTGCAATTACGGTGTCACCAGCCCCACTTACATCTGCAATAGAACGCACGTGTGTAGGAATAATTTTTGCAGTATCGCCGGTATCATAAAACATTCCTTTTTCTGATAAAGTGATGAGCGATATTTGATGCGCTAAATGCGTTTGAAGTGCTGCATGAACCGCTCTTAAATTTTCGAGCGTAACAGAAGCTATAGGCACTTGCAACCCTTCTTTCACTTCTTTTAAATTAGGTTTAAAAAGCGTCACCCCTTTGTATGCTAAAAAGTTATTTTTTTTGGGATCCACCGACATTACAATGTTTCGCTCTGTACAAATAGAGATGGCCGCTTTAATAAAAGTAGGCGTTAACACCCCCTTGTCATAATCTTCAAAAATGACAACGTCCGGTTTTTTAGTATCTAAACAAGCAGTGAATTTTTGCAATAATAAATTTTCGATATCACTGCTAATAGGTGTTGTGATTTCTGCATCTAATCGCATCATTTGCTGATTGCGACTCATCACACGCGTTTTATTGGTGGTAATGCGCGAATCATGCGTTAATAAATAACTGGTATCGATGTGTTGTGCATCAAAAAGTGATTGGAGTAAAACACCATCAGCATCTGAACCAATTACAGATACAATGGTTGTTTGTGCACCTAATGCTACAGTGTTTAAAGCTACATTGGCAGCACCACCTACACGGTGTTCTTTACGCTGCAAGGCAACAACCGGCACGGGCGCTTCTGGAGATATACGGTCTACCTGACCCCACCAATAAGTGTCAAGCATAACGTCTCCAATGATTACAACTTTTTGCTTGCTAAAGTCTATGAAAAGTTGGTCAAAATTTGTCATGTTTATTTTTTATTACTTCGAACTGCAAGGTAATACAAAGGAATACCTAATAGTGCAATAATGAGCCCTGGCCATGTAAAATTAGGCTTATAAATGATCAATAATACACAAAACACAGTACCCATTAAAACATAAATTGCCGGCAAAACAGGATAACCTACCGCTTTATAAGGACGTTCTATTTCTGGACGTTTTTTGCGTAAAATAAAGATGCCTATAATGGTTAAAACATAAAATATCACCACAATAAAGGAAACCATATCCAGTAGGTCACCATACTTGCCACTCAAACATAGTAAGGCAGCCACCACACACTGCGCCCACAAGGCCCACTCAGGTACTGCATTTTTATTTAGGGTAGATGCTTTCTTAAAAAACAAACCATCTTGCGCCATGGTATAATACACCCTTGCTCCTGCTAATATCAATCCATTGTTACAACCAAACGTGGAAATCATAATCATAACTGCAATAACATACGTGCCAATATTTCCAAAAATAGCATTCGCAGTAGATACGGCTACCCTATCTGCGGGTGCGTGTGCAATATCATTTAATGGAAGTACACTAATGTACATAAGGTTCGCAGATACATAAATGATCGTAACAATGAGTGTACCTAAAAATAAACTGAGTCCAATATTACGTTTTGGATTTTTAATTTCTCCTGCAATAAATGTAACGTTGTTCCATGCGTCACTACTAAATATAGACCCCACCATCGAAGCCGCGATGGCACCAAAAATAGCAAGACCTATAACGGGTGTAGTGCTATTGTCTGCGGCAATGGATTTCATAGACCAAGCGTCCTGCCAATTGGCATTCCAAATTTCCGATTTAGCAGCAAGAAAAAATCCAAATCCAATAAGTCCAAATAGTGAAACAAGTTTGGTAACAGTAAATGTGGTTTGAATGAGTTTACCACCCTGCACCCCTTTGGTATTGATATACGTTAAGAGAATAATAATGGCAATGGAAACAAACTGTGCCGGATAAATTTTTAGCACCCCAGCCTGAAATAGTATATTGGCATCCGTCATTTCTAATGCCGGAAAAAAATAGCCCGCAAATTTACTAAACGCCACGCCCACTGCTGCAATAGTACCCGTTTGAATCACTGAAAAAAAGCTCCAGCCGTATAAAAAAC
>JBIIZN010000101.1:0-5787 GCA_044346275.1 Sediminibacterium sp. | reverse complement strand
TTTTATCTTCGATGGTAATTTCAACTTGTTTACCATGCCCCATGGTATGTTCATCAATACAGTTATCAACCACTTCTTTGATGAGCACATAAATACCATCATCGGTGGCAGAACCGTCACCTAATTTACCAATATACATACCCGGACGTAGCCTAATATGTTCACGCCAATCTAATGACCTAATCGACGATTCGTCGTACGCACTATTGTTTACTTTTTCAGCCATTTTATCTTCTACTTTTTCCTATGAATGAGTTAACACCTTTTCCTCAACCCGCAAATCTAACCACCTCGTAACCAGCCACAATTTTACTTTTCTACAAATGGCCAGTTTATGTGGATAAATCGGGTTTTTTGGAGTTTTTATTGAAATAAACCCTAGAAATGTACCTTTAGCCCATCAAAGAAGCCAACAAATACCTAGAAACCAGCCTTAACCGCCTATTGGAGGCCGGTGAAGAAAACCAGTTGGCCAACGACCAATTTGCCCAATTTTTGCTGCAAATTGACCCACAAGAAGTGGACCAAAAAGTACAAGCCTTAAATAGTGAAATTGCGCCAAAAATTGACTGCACGGCTTGTGGTAATTGTTGTAAAACATTACTCATTAATATCAATGAAAAAGAGGCGGATGCCCTTAGTGAACACCTTGAACAACCGAGGGAAATATTTGATAAAACCTACCTAGAAAAAGGAATGAATGGTGCACTACTTATTAACGCAGTGCCTTGTCATTTTTTACAAGAAAATAAGTGCACCGTTTACGATTTTAGATTTGAAGGATGCAAAGAATTTCCAGCCATGCACCTACCTCATTTTAACAAGAGACTCTTCACTACATTTATGCATTACAACCGCTGCCCCATCATTTATAATATTGTGGAGCAGCTAAAAATAGAAACTCGATTTGTGCTAGAACCTAAAAGTGAAACCCTATGATTTGTTTTGGGGTAGATGAAATTATTCTTCAAAATCCTACATGGAAAAAAAAGGCTTTGGGTCTTGTTACGAGTGATGCAGCTACTACCATTACGGGCATACTTTCAAGAACGGCACTGCTACAAGCAGGGTTCAATATTGTTTGTTTATTTTCTCCAGAACATGGCATTTCGGCAAAAGCACCAGATGGAGAAGCGCAACAAGATGGCATTGACGCCATTACGCATCTACCTATTATTAGTTTGTATGGAAATAAAAGCATGCCAAGCGCAAATGATCTAGAAAATATAGACATTGTATTATTTGACATTCCGGACATTGGAGCTCGATTTTATACCTACTTATGGACATTAACCTATGTATTAGAGGCCTGTGCGCTTAACCATAAACAACTGATTGTTTTAGATAGACCCAACCCTGTTTCCGGAAATTTTAATGCTGCAGAAGGTCCGTTATTAGAGGATACAACCTCTTCATTTATTGGTCGATGGAATATCCCTATCAAACATAGCTCAACGCTTGGCGAATTAGCGCTTTACTTTAACAGCACAAAAAATATCGGCGCCAACCTTACAGTTGTTCCTGTAAAAAACTGGGACCGAGATTCATTTGTAACAAACTGGCAAACAAATTTCGTACCCACGTCACCAGCTATACATAGCCCAAATAGCATGCATTTATACCCGGGCCTATGTTTATTAGAAGCCACCAATATAAGTGAAGGTAGGGGCAGCCAATATAGTTTTGAAACCGCTGCTGCACCATGGTTACAAACAAATGAAATAGTAAGTTTTATCAATCAAAGTTTTGGCGACGAAATAAAAGCAAGTGCCATAACATTTACACCTACATCAGGTAAATATGCAAACACAATTTGCAAGGGTATCCATTTTGAAGTGATAGATCCTGCCTATTGTAAACCCGTATTTTTTGGCTTATTGTTATTGTATATTATTCGTGCAAAACATCCTGAGCAGTTTTTGTGGGCGCCCTACAAAACAGCTGTAAATCCTAGTGGTAAAAACCACTTAGATAAATTATTGGGTATGCATCATGCAGAGCAGCTTTTTGACCTTCCTCTGCCCCAATTTATGGCAACTTGCACTAAAATCACGCACACCCCAAATTGGCAAGAACAAATGAGATCCTATTTACTCTACTAATTTTAACCCACCCAAATCTCTAATAACAACACTTGCTGTGGTACAACCAAATATGGCAGGCATGTACGAAAGTGTGCCAATAATTGATTTTTTTGGAAAGGCTTTTTCGGTTTCAATAATTTTTGAGGGGTCTACCATTTCTGGGCTAAATACCACCGTAAGTCCTTTGTAAATATCTAGTGCGTGTAATTTTTTACGAACATATTTTGCCAAATTACACTGATAGGTTTTTGAAATATCAGTCACTTTTATTTGCGAGGGATCCATTTTGCCACCTGCCCCCAGTGAACTTACAATCGGAATTTTTCGGTCAATACAAGCTTTTATAAAATACACTTTAGGGGATAATGTATCGATGCAATCTACCGCATAATCAAAATTTCCCTGATCCAGTATTTCTCTGGTACGTTCTTCTTTGATGTATTCTGTTAAAACCGTCAAGTCTAAATCAGGGTTAATGTCTTTTAATCTCTCGGCCATCACCTCCGCTTTAGGTTTTCCTGCTGTAGAATGTAGCGCCGGAATTTGCCTATTTACATTGCTTAGATCTACCGTATCGGCATCAACAATAGTCATTTTACCTACACCCGCGCGGGCAATCATTTCTGCACAAATGCCACCAACGCCACCGAGTCCAACTACAAGTACATTTTTAGACATCAGTGTTTGTATGGGCTCCTCTCCTAACATTAACTGGGTTCTACTCATCCAATATGGTATCATCAATATTATTTTTTTGGGTATAAAACTTGTTCTAGATTTAGCCTAGTTATCTATGCAAAAATGTACATCCTATGCGGTTTATAAAAATATTTTATTGTAGCGCGGTTTTATGGCTCCTTTCTAGCTTTGAGGCTAACTCACAAAACCAGATTCCACTTTCCATAAAACCCACGCCGGATATCAGCATTAGCCTACTTGGTTCAAGTAATAAAGCAAGCATTAGAGGCCTTAGTGTTGTAAATGACAATATTTTTTGGGCCAGCGGATCGGGCGGGATGGTTGCAAAAAGTACAGATGGAGGCAAAAATATTGAATGGATGCAGATTCCCGGTTTTGAAAAAAGAGACTTTAGAGATATAGAAGCTTTTGATCAAAACACGGCGATTGTTATGGCAATTGCTAGTCCAGCCATTATTTTAAAAACATTGGATGGAGGTAAAAGTTGGAAAAAAGTTTTTGAAGACACAACTGCAGGCATGTTTTTAGACGCTATGCATTTTGAAAAAGTAAATGGAAAATTAGTAGGTATGGTTGTAGGCGACCCCATCAAACAAAAAATATTTTATGCCAAAACTTTTGATGGAGGTGACAGTTGGATCAAGCCTTCAAAAAAAGAATTAAAAAATATACCTACTGTGCCAGAAGGTGAAGCTATGTTTGCATCAAGTGGCACCAATGTTGCCATCACAAATTTTAGTGCCGAATCGCCATGGCTAGTGGTTACCGGTGGAACCAAATCGCGCTTAAAAGATTTTTTAAACCATTCGTTTAACGATTCGCTGCCACTGTTGCAAGGCTTTAGTTCGGCAGGCGCTAATTCGATAGCATTTAACAATAAAATCCAAAAAGGCGTTATTGTTGGTGGCGATTTTGCACATGATACCATTAGCAGGTTCAATTGTATTTTACTAGCTCTTGAAAATGGCAACAGAACCTATACCAATCCTTTGGTGCCTCCACACGGTTACCGTTCTTGCGTTGTTTATCTAGACAATGAAACTTTAATTACCTGTGGTACCTCTGGCGTGGACATTAGTACCGATGGCGGTATTCATTGGGAACTCGTTTCAAAAGAGAGTTTTCATGTGGTCCAAAGGGCAAAAGAAGGACGTGCTGTTTACCTTGCTGGCGGCCGTGGCAGAATTGCAAAATTAATTTGGTAAGATTATAACAATTAGGCACGAAAATTGTAGATTAGTAGAGCAGTACAAAATAACTCGGTATGAAAAAGTTTCAGGCAATCATCAAATTTACCATGGACGATCAGTTTATGACACTGGTTCCACCTCATCGTAGTTATATCAATTTCTTATTTAATAAGAGCATTATTGATAGCTATGCAGTGAGTATGGAGAGCCAAACCTGTTGGATTACACTCAATACCGATTCTAAAGAAGCGGCAGCAAAATACCTCAAAAAATCACCCCTTCACAAATATTGGGACTATGAAATAGAGGAGCTTTTTGTTTATGATAGCCAATTATATAGGTTTCCATCGCTTCAATTCAATTAATTCGCTAAAAAATCAAAGTTTTTTTTGGCAGTTTCACTTCAGACCCTATTTTTGCACTCCAATAAAAAGGGAGCATAGCTCAGTTGGTTTAGAGCATCTCGTTTACACCGAGAGGGTCCGCGGTTCGAACCCGTGTGCTCCCACACAGAAAAGCCTTCGAATGTATCGAGGGCTTTTTTTATACACCCCCATTAAGCCAATTCAATTAAGTTTGCGTTATGCAACCCTTTACAACGCCCAATAAAATTGTAATTACCTGCCATAAATGGTTATCTCCTGCCCTTACTTCAGAAGTAACTGCATTAGGATTTACCGTAACTAGGAGTTTTCAAACCGGGGTAGAAATTAAGGGCACTATTAATGACTGCATAAAACTCAACCTTCAACTTCGAACGGCTAGTCAGGTTTTATATTCTATTAAAACATTTAACTGCAACAATCCCGATGAATTATATGAAAACCTTTGCAGTATTGAATGGGAAAAAATCATAGATCCGGGCGGGTATTTTTCAGTCACGAGTAACGTTTTTCATACCACCATTACGACCAATTTATTTGCCAACCTTCGGGTAAAAGATGCAGTGGTAGATCGTATGCGCAAGGTGGCGAATAAAAGACCTTCTACTGGATCTGAACTAACAGGTGCAGTAGTTTATTTATACTGGAAATATGATGAAGCCGAAGTATTTATTGACACTACTGGTGACTCTTTGGCAAGACATGGATACCGAAAAATACCAGGGAAAGCCCCGATGTTAGAAGCCTTAGCGGCTGCTACTATTTTATCCGGCAAATGGAATGCCACAACTGCATTTATTAATCCAATGTGCGGCTCTGGCACTCTCGCCATCGAAGCGGCGCTCATTGCCAGCAAACGAGTGCCTGGTCTACTCCGACACAATTATGCTTTCATGCACGTATTAGGCTACGATAGAACAGTATATGAAAAAGAAAGAGCGGTTATTGAACATCAAATTATTGAGCCCAAAGGTGCACAAATTATTGCATCTGATATGAGTAAACAAGCCATTGATATTGCAAAAATAAATGCAGCAGCCGCAGGTGTAGAAGACCTTATTACATTTCAAGTATGTGATTTTGAGTCAACCAAAATGCCTGATAACATGGAAGGCGCTGTCATTTTACTTAATCCAGAATATGGTGAAAGACTGGGTGAAGAAATTGAACTCGAAGCTACCTACGCAAGAATGGGCGACTTTTTAAAAAATAAATGCAAAGGTGCTACAGGGTATATTTTTACAGGCAACCTTGAGCTCGCCAAAAAAATAAGGCTAAAACCCAGTAGACGTATCGAATTTTTGAACGCCAAAATAGATTGCCGTTTATTAGAATATGAATTGTACGCTGGTTCAAGAAGGGTCGAAAAAGAAATTGCTCCTTTAACAACATAAAAAAAGGGACGCTTTTGGCATTCCCTTTTATAGACAA
>JBIIZN010000100.1:0-5919 GCA_044346275.1 Sediminibacterium sp. | reverse complement strand
TTTACGGATGTACAACGCAATGATGTAGTGGTCTTTAATTTTCCTACAGGCGACACCATTATTAATTTACCGGAGTATGGTAGTAAAAGACCTTATTACGATGAATTGCGTTATTCGTTTAAAGGAAACCGCGAAATGTTAAAATCAGAGTTTCCGATACATGTACATCCCATGGATAAAACCGATAACTACATTAAGCGTTGTGTAGGCGTTGGGGGAGATGTTGTGCAAATTAAAAATGGGATATTGTATGTTAATAATGCGCCTGCGTATGTGCCTAGTGCATCTCAAACAGAGTATATTGTTGTAACCAACAAAACACCATTCGATCCAGACTATTTAAAAGAAAAATTTAACATAGACGTGCAAGATACCAAAGGACAACTAGATGCATTATCGGATAGCGCATTTAAATTCAATGTAACACCTGCAGAGGCTGCTATTTTAAAAACACTTCCTAATGTAAAATCTGTTACACCCTATATCGAAAACTATGCAGGAATTACTTTTCCTAATGATGAAGTAAACTATCCATGGACCATCGATAATTTTGGACCACTTGAAATCCCTAAAAAAGGAAAACCCATTGTTTTATCAGCTACAAATATTCCGCTTTATCGAAGGCTTATTGAAAACTATGAGCACAATACTTTTGAAATCCGTAATGGTCAGTTCATCATTAATGGACAACCCGCCACTACCTACACGCCACAATATAATTATTACTGGATGATGGGTGATAATCGTCACCGAAGCCAAGATAGTAGGTTTTGGGGCTTTGTTCCAGAAACGCATATTGTTGGAAAGGCTTCACTCATTTGGTTGAGTTGGGAAAATGGACCTAGGTGGAAGCGTTTATTTAATTTTATTCAGTAGAAAAATAAATACTATGCAAAAACAAACTGTTCAATTTTCGTATCAAGTTTTTGCATCCATTGATGCACTGTCAATGAACGATCAAACCTTATTTAAGGAGGCGCAAGACGCGTTATCATTAGCCCATGCGCCGTATTCTAAATTTAAAGTTGGAGCTGCTGCTATTTTACAAAATGGTGAAATCATAAAAGGTAGCAATCAAGAAAATGCGAGTTATCCTATTGGTATTTGTGCGGAGCGCGTTTTATTAAGCACTGCTTCTACCATGCAATCTAAAGTACCCATTGTTACCATGGCTATTACGTATCACAATGAGCGGGGCGGTAATAATATTCCTATTGCGCCCTGTGGTATGTGTAGACAAGCGATTGCAGAATATGAGTCTATCGTAAACCAGCCAATGCGCCTTATTTTAGGAGGTCAAACAGGTGAGTTGTATGTGATTGAAAAGGCGGCAGATCTACTTCCGTTTGGATTTTCAGGTGTTCACCTGCATTAGTAATCCTAAAAATTAAAACAAGGTTTGCACGCCGTGTTTTATTCTAAATTCATGTTGCAGCAACCATTTTTTTACTGGCATACCACCCGCATAGCCTACTAGAGACCGGTCGGCGCCAATTACTCGGTGGCAGGGTACCAAAATCATTAACTTGTTTTTCCCATTGGCGGAGGCGGCTGCTCTGATCACTTTTGGATCCCCTAGCTTTTTTGCTAAATCGCTGTAGCTGTAAGTAGCACCGTATGTTATTTCAGATAATTTAGCCCATACTTTTTCTTGAAATTCGGTACCTATTTGATGGTAAGGAATATCAAAAACTTGCCTCGTGCCAGAAAAATATTCGATGAGTTGTTCGGTACATCTGTGCAGGATGGGAGAGGGTTCAGTAGTATTGAAAGCTGGTTCTATTGCAGCAAAGCTTATCTCTGTAATATAATGCTCCGTGCCACCAATTTTTAAAACACCAACAGGACTATCATAATATGCATATGTAATGATGTCGATGTCGGTTTCAGGTAACATGGAATTAGCTTTTGGTTGACAGCAGTTCTATTAGCTGCGAAATCTCCGTTTGTTTATGCGCCTTGGAGTTTCTACTGTAACATTTATGCAACTCACTTAATAATATGGCAAGCGTATTTGGCGCTTCTTGGGCCTTAAAATGAAATGGTTTAGGTTCTGTGTTAATTCGTTCAAAATAACTATCGATATCTGCGTGAGAAAATGCATTACCATTGGTAGCATCTATGTAAAAATGAATTTTATCTTGCGGGTTGCCTATAAAATGTGCTTCTTCATAATCTGAGTGATAAAAAGCAAGTATGCACTGCTTAGGGATATTAATAAGCCTGGCATTTATATCTAATTGTTCACATAAGGTTTGGTATATAATACCATTACTCATAGCATTGCCAGTTTTCGTTTCAAGTACCTTATGTACAAAAAAATCATCAGGGTTTTTATAGTCTACTTCGTTACCAAAGAGTTTGTAGTATTTGTAAAGGATACTTGTTAAAACGTTGGCCTGCTCAAGTGGGGTTAAAAAACTATTGAGTTCTAGCCAAATATTACGCCTCATTTTTTCTAAATCTTGAAGCGCAATTGTTGTGTTCATATCTGGATATTCTAGCTTACCAAGCAAGAGTGCACCAGATAACAAATCCTGAGGTGTTGTATTTTTCCAACGAATAAAATCTTGCAGTAAATCTGTAAAATGAAGCCTTTGTATGATGCCTTCAATTCTTTGTTGTATGTCTTCTGATAAAGTAGTTTCCCATAAGTGCTCTAGGTTGGGAATAATACCTTTACCATAGGCAACAATTTTTTCTGAAATACTAGTATATATTTCTTCATCAGGATCATCTATAAGGGTAAAAAGGGCTTTAATCTCTTTTGTTTGCTCCATGTTGCTGCTAAATCTTCCCCAAACTAAATATAAATTAGACAAATAACCACGATTTAGTTATTCAGTGCTGTGGGAAACAACGCACATAACCCACATACTAATTTGTTTTGTTTAACGTTCACTGATGCAGCCGATTTAGTTCTATGTTAAATTAGCTGAAATTATACACATCAGTGCAGATAAGACCTAATTAAGTGTTAACTTGTGTAATCACATCAAAAAAGCACTATGTCATCTGTGTATCCCTCCCCTAAGTTTCCAGCTACCAAAGATTCATTACACACCGAACTAAAAAAGCGCGTGCAAGCCTATTTTGATGAGAAGGGTATTGATGCCACTGGAACACCAGGGTTATTTACCAAAGCCATTTTAATGATATTGGCCCTTATTGCTGTTTACATTCACCTGGTGTTTTTTACGCCTATTTGGTGGTTAGCCATTGCAGAATGTGTTGTAATGGGTGGTTTAGTTGCTGCTATTGGATTTAATGTGATGCATGATGGAAGTCATGGTAGTTTTAGTACCAACAAATGGCTCAATAAAGTTGCAGCATCGTCAATTAGCATACTCGGTGCCAACCGTTTTATGTGGAGAATGAAACATGTCATGATCCACCATACATTTACAAATGTTGATGGGGTAGATGATGACATTGAAGTGGGTGGTTTAATGCGTATGGCGCCTACACAAAAAAAATACGGCATGCATAAATTTCAGCATGTGTATTTTTGGATTCTATACATGCTTCTATATGTATTTTGGGTTTTCTTTACGGATTACAAAAAATATTTTTCTCAAAGAATTGGATCCGTGGCACTTAAAAAGATGGCTTTAAAAGATCATATCGAGTTTTGGGTAGTTAAAGTATACCATGCTGCTGTATTTGTGGTATTGCCTATTGCTTTACTTGGATGGGTTAACTGGTTGGTGGGCTTTTTAGTAATGACTATGTTTGCAGGCTTTGTTTTAAGCATTGTATTTCAGTTGGCGCACACAGTTGAGCATACTGACTTTCCTGTTGCTGATGTAGAAAATAAATTGCCCGACGAGTTTGCAGCACATCAGATAAAAACAACTGCTAATTTTGCTACAAAAAATAAATTAATTAGCTGGTTAGTAGGTGGGCTTAATTTCCAAATCGAGCACCACTTGTTTCCAAAAATATCACACGTGCATTACCCAGCAATCAGCGAGATTGTTAGAAATGTATGCGCAGAGTTTCATTTGCAATACATTGAATACCCTACTATGCGCAGAGCCGTATTAGCCCACGTATATTTTTTACGTGATATGGGTAAAGCTTAAGCTTTCTTTTTTGCCGCTTTTTTGGGTGCAGCCTTTTTGTTTGCCGCTTTTGTTGCAGATTTTTTTGCTGGAGCCTTTGCTTTTTTGCTAAAGGCGCCCGGTACTTGAAGCTCAATCATTGCTTTCACTGCATCTAAATCTACAGTCGCTAAATCGGCAGCTTCATATTTGGTGCCATCTGCTTTCTTGCCCAGCTTTAGCATCTTTTTGTTGAACTTGATAAATGGACCCCATCTACCATTTTCGATACTAATTTTTTCGGTAGGCCAGTTTTGAATAAATCTGTTGGCTTCTTTTTCTAATTTCTTTTCGATCAGCTCATTAATATCAGAGTCACTGAGGTTGTCAAAATCGTAGGCTCTAGGGATATTGATAAACATGCCATCCCATTTAATAAACGGTCCAAAACGGCCCTTTCCTTTCGTTACAGGCAATTCTTTATAATGTGCAATAGGGGCTTCGGCGAGTTCTTTTTCATTGAGTAAAACTAGGGCCCTGTCTAGATCCATGGTATGAAGGTCTTCACCTTTAGGAATGGAAATAAATTGTTCGCCTAATTTAATGTAAGGTCCAAAGCGGCCCACATTAACAGCAAGTTCTTGATCGTTGTGTGTACCAAGTACGCGCGGCAATGAAAATAGTTCCATGGCCTCTTGCATGGTAATGGTTTCGATGCTTTGGTTCGCGCTTAATTTTGCAAATCTTGGTTTTTCCTCTTCGTCTTGATGACCAATTTGAACCATCGGGCCGTAGCGTCCCATACGTGCAATTACTTTTTTGCCAGTAGCTTCATCAATACCTAATTCTCTTTCACCAACTGACCTATTTGCGTTTTCGAGGGTATGTTCTATGTTTTCATGAAATGGCGTATAGAACGATGCTATCATGCTTTTCCATTTGGTTTTGCCGGCAGCAATTTCATCAAACTCCTGTTCAATTTTAGCCGTAAAACCGTAATCCATTACCTTTTCAAAGTGCTGCTTTAAAAAATCTGTTACCACCATACCTAGGTCGGTAGGGAATAGTTTAGATTTTTCGGCACCGGTATTTTCAGATACAATTTCTTTTTCGATGCTATCGTTTTTACGCAAAATAAGCAGGTTAGAAAGCCTTTTAACACCTTCTTTATCTCTTTTTTCTACATAATTACGTTTGATAATCGTGGATATGGTTGGAGCGTAAGTAGATGGTCTACCAATACCTAATTCTTCCATCTTTTTTACAAGGGAAGCCTCTGTGTATCTAGCCCCTGGACGTGAAAACTTTTCGGTGGCCGTCATCTCCGCAAAATCAAGTTGTTGCTTGGCAGCTAGCGGTGGTAAAATACCTTCTGTGTCCTCATCATCTTCGTCGTCTTTTCCTTCTAAATACACTTTTAAAAAGCCGTCAAATTTTAATACTTCTCCAGAAGCAGACAACTGTTCTTTGTTGGTTGAAATATTAATTTTTGCAACTGTTTTTTCAAATGCTGCATCGCTCATTTGAGATGCAATGGTTCTTCTCCAAATCAGTTCATAGAGGCGTCTAGTTTCTTCATCAGCTACCGTTTTATTATTCATATAGGTAGGTCTGATGGCTTCGTGCGCTTCTTGTGCACTTTCGTTTTTATTCTTGTATTTTCTGGGCTGATAGTAATTGTCGCCGTAACTACTTTCTACTTCTTTTTTAATATCACTCATAGCAGTATCACTTAAATTGATACTGTCCGTACGCATATAAGTAATCTTACCGCTTTCGTATAATTTTTGTGCGAGTAACATGGTTTTTGTTACACCATATCCTAATTTACGAGACGCTTCTTGTTGTAGGGTAGAAGTGGTAAAAGGTGCAGCTG
>JBIIZN010000099.1:0-5992 GCA_044346275.1 Sediminibacterium sp. | reverse complement strand
GCATAAGAAGGAGGTTCTTCTAATGTTTTTAAAAATGCATTAAAGGCACTAGCGCTGAGCATGTGTACCTCATCTACAATATATACTTTGTATTTACCAGCCTGTGGTGCAAATCTTACCTGTTCTACAAGGGATCGGATATCATCCACCGAGTTGTTACTCGCCGCATCTAGTTCATGAATATTAAGTGATGTGCCTGCGTCAAACGATACGCAGCTATTACAGGTGTTACAAGCTTCACCATCTGGTGTAGGGCTTGTACAGTTAATGGTTTTAGCTAAAATTCTGGCACATGTTGTTTTACCAACACCCCTTGGACCACAAAACAAAAACGCGTGTGCGAGTTGGTTGTTTTTAATGGCGTTTTTTAGGGTTGTCGTAATATGCGATTGCCCAACAACGGTATTAAAGTTTTGGGGTCTATACTTACGGGCCGAAACAACAAAATGATTTTCCATAACAGGTTTGCAATATAAGCACAACGGTAGGCTTCCCCTTATCTAAACCCCACCTTTTTTGCACATGGGTCAAATTTTAGCTATATACCATTTCTGGATGACGTTCAAAGGGCTTGGAGGCATCAAAAAGACACCTAAACGTGACCATTCTGCGGCTAGGTGTTGCGCCTAAACTTTTATAAATATTGAGCATTTTTGGGTTCCAATCTCCAGCCCAGCCCATTTCATAACGGTCGTACCAATCTTTGTCTTTAATAAGTAAAGAGCATTCCTGAATCATAAAACTATCAATACCAAGTGATTGGTATTTAGGAACAATACCAAATGCAAGACCTGTTAATTGTTTGTTTTTACCCGTTTTACTCATGTACAACAAACGAAGCTTTTGGAACCAGCCAAGTTTGCCATTAAAGTGCTTGAAATATTGGTTGAGGTCTGGAATATTAATGAACATGCCAATAGGTTCTGCTTTATAATAGGCAAACCAAACAAGACGCTCATCCATAATAGGTTTCATGGTCTTAAATAGCTTGATTACTTGTTCCTTGGTAACTTCTTTGGCTTCTCCATGTTGCGCCCATGCGGCGTTATAAACGGTTGCAAAGTCTCCTGCATATTTTTCAAGCTCACTTAATTTAACATGCTTAGCAACGTAATCTGGCTTGGCTGCAAAGCGCGCATGTCTCTCAGGAAATCTTGCTGGCAGGTCTCCTTTAACGCTTGTCGCATAATAATACTGGTTATAATAATTTTGAAAACCGTAGTTTGTAAATAAGGTTTCGTAGTATTCAGGATTATAAGACATGCCATACATAGGAGGTTTGTCAAAACCTTCTACCATCAGGCCCCACCACTTGTCTCTGTCTCCAAAATTGATGGGTCCGTCCATCGCTTCCATACCTTTTTGGGTAAGCCAATCTTTGGCGGTGTCAAATAATAAATTAGCAGCCGCCTGGTTATTGATGCAATCAAAAAAACCAACTCCACCTGTTTTAAAATCAGTTCCTTTATTGATATATTTTGAATTGGTAAATGCAGCAATTCGACCTACGAGTGTTCCATCATCGGTTTCAAGTATCCATCTTTTGGCTTCCCCGTATTTAAAGTTTTTATTTTTAAGCGGGTCGAAAACATCGTTTACCTCATTGTTAAGGGGTCTGATATAATTGGGGTTACCAGCATTGATAATAGCTTGCACATCTAAAAAATCTTTGGCAGTATCAGTATTGGTAACTTCTATTAAATGCATTGTAGTTCTTTATTTCAAAGTTAAGATATGGTGATTATAGTTGGAACTCTTCTTTTCTAAAAAGTATACGCTCCATTTTGGCGTCATGATTGTATATATCTTTTCTAAACTGTAAAATGCCATTGCTGTCTACCCAACTTGTAAAATAAGCCATAAAAACAGGTATCGTTTTTTTGAGCGTTACCCATTTTTCTTTTTGCTGATGCATCGCTGTGTCAATTTTTTTTTGGGTCCAACTAGTGTCGGATCTTAGTAGGTAGCCCGCCATTTTTCTAGCATCTCCTAGCCTTATACAACCATGGCTAAGACTCCTGTTTTGACGCGCAAAAAGGTGCTTTCCGGGTGTGTCATGTAAATAAATATTGTAGGAGTTAGGAAATAAAAATTTAACAAGTCCTAGTGAGTTTTGTGCACCAGGTAATTGTCTAATGGTGGGTACATCACTATGTGATGTAATCTCCATATTTTTTTGTGCTAAGTAGTTTTTATTTCTTCTCATACCGGGTAAAATTTCTGCTTTTACAATACTGGGTGGCACATTCCAATAAGGGCTAAAAACAACATAGCGCATACGGTTGCTAAATATGACGGTGTTATTAGATTCAGATCCAACAATCACCGGCATTTTAAACTGAATTTTACTACTATCAAATACAATAAGCTGGTAGGCCGGAATATTTACGACGATATAGTTACTATCCATCATAGCGGGCATCCAACGTAAACGTTCTAAATTAATAGCTATCGTATTTGCGTAATATTTGATGGGTATTTGAAGTGCTTGTAATACTATTTTATCAATATAATTTGTTTTAGCAAGTCCCATTCTTTCTTGAAATCTATTGATAGCTATACCTAGTGTGTTGCTATAGAGCGATGTAGTATCTGTGCTTTTAAAATCGCCAAGTAATTGCAACTTCTTTTTAATCTGTCTAATTACAGGGACTATGTCTCCCTTATTGATTTTATTCTGTTTGCTGCTAATGTGAATACTTGTATCAAGGTCTGAAATTTTTGAGAGACTAGCGTAATTTTCGAGTAACTGTTTAAAATTTTCACTACTTGTGTTAAAACCTATTTTAGTGGTTGGACTAAGCCAATTTTTTAATTGATTTGCCAGCGTTAATGATTTTTTTGGAATACGCCAGTTCACCACTGTAGGGTCTATATCACTTGGCATTAGCCATTTTTCTGCGTATTTAAAAAATGCAAGACTTAAAGATAAATCAATATCGCTAGCAGCATTATTTTGATAAAAATTTTGTTTTGTAAGCTGTCTAACAAAACTACTATCAAGACTATTTGGCGCTAGTTTGTTTGCATGTATGATAAAGTCTTTGGTATGCTGGTTAATTTGATTGTTTTGAATCCAAACATATTGGTGTTGGTTGGACGCGTAAAACTCCTTTATGGCAGCAATGTATTTTTGATCTACTTGGTTTTTAGCAATAAATGAATCGATGGAAGCTGCTGTTATGCTGTCCTGTTTTTGAATACTGTATTCATTTCCCCAACAATTTGTCGTACGTATAATACTAATGACTGCAATAAAAAATTGAAACAATAAACGACTGCGTTTGCTAAAAAAGAGTGCTTTCATGCAGTAATTTAAGTGGTACATTTAATTTTTAAAAACGAGTAAAGCGGCAGCAACCATACCCGCCGTTTCTGTTCTAAGCCTGGTTTCGCCAAGGCTTACAGGTAGGTATTTGGCAGCAAGCGCTGCTTCAATTTCTGAAAGTGTAAAATCACCTTCGGGTCCAATCAAAATACAGCAATCTTTGCTATTGGGTGTGTCTATGAGTGCTGTTTTATTGCCTTCTTCACAATGTGCAATAAGCTTCTGATCTGATGGGTGTTTGTCAATAAACTGCGCCACTGTTATAGGTTCCGATAATACAGGCAGCCATGTTTGTTTGCTCTGAATAAGTGCTGCAACTACAACGCCCATCATGCGTTCCCCTTTGAGGTTAGACCGCTCGCTTCGCTCGCAAATTAACGGGACAATTTTTGTCACGCCCATTTCTGTTACTTTTTCTAAAAACCATTCAAAACGTCCTGTATTTTTTAAAAGTCCTATCGCAATGCAAACGTTTTTAGTAGGAGCAGGGGTATGCACTACCGATACAATTTGAACCACTGACTTTTTTTTATCAGCTTCTACAATGTTTGCGGTGTAAAGGTTTCCAATCCCATCTGTGAGGTGCAGGCTTTCACCGGCGCGCATACGAAGCACTTGAATGCAATGCTTTGACGTCGCTTCACTTAATTCAAAGTGCGTATTGTTTTTTTGAATACTAGGTTCGTAAAAATAAGGTAGCGCCGACATGTTATTAGAAAATGAGGTGAATTAAAAAGGAGTTTCGTTGTCAAAGCCTTCGTCAAAATCACCCTCATTCATTTTACTTTCTTTTTGAATAAATAATTTAGCGCTGTCTTGAGTGCCAGAACCAGCGGTACTTCCTGGGGCAACCGGTTTCCAGTTGCTAGATCCAAAACCTGAACCATCGCCATCCCATTCTTCAAATTTTTGAATATCGAGTTTAGCGCGTAGTTTAATGGTATCTAGTTGACCGTTTCTATGTTTTGCTATTCTTACGTGGGTTTCACCATGGGTACTTTCGCCCATATCATTACTCATTACTTCGTAATATTCTGGACGGTAAATGAACATAACCATATCGGCATCTTGTTCAATCGCACCAGATTCACGAAGGTCACTAAGCTGCGGCATTTTACTTTCCTTTCTTGTTTCCACCGCACGACTCAACTGTGAAAGTGCAACAATTGGAATGTTTAATTCTTTGGCCAGTGCTTTTAAACTTCGAGAGATATTTGATATTTCTTGTTCACGGTTATTGTTTCTGTCACCGCTACCACTCATCAATTGTAGGTAGTCGATAATGATAATACCAACCTTGTGTTTGTTTACCAGCCTTCTGGCTTTTGCTCTAAATTCAAAAATATTTAAAGCCGCAGTGTCATCGATATAAAGTGGCGCACGCTCTAATTTTTTTAAACCTTTTGCGTGTAGTTGTTGGTATTCATAATCTTCTAGTTTACCCCTAGAAATTTTTTCCATTTTAATTTCACTCTCCGCACTTAAAATACGTTGTACAAGCTGAGGTGCACTCATCTCTAATGAGAAAAACCCAACAGGGACAGGCTTTGTAGGGTGAAGCGCAGCGTTACGTGCTAGATTTAATGCAAAGGCTGTTTTACCAACAGACGGTCTTGCCGCAAGGATAATTAAATCGGTTGGTTGCCATCCAAAAGTGATGCGATCTAGCGTTGCAAATCCACTTGGCACCCCAGAAATATCTTCTGTTTTAGTACGCAGTTCATCAATGCGGTTGATGGTTTTTGCAAGTACCTGTCCTATTTCTTCAAAATTCTTTTTAAGGTAATTGTTGGTGATGTTAAACATTTTTGTTTCACTGTCATCTAGTAAATCAAAAACGTCGGTGCTGTCTTCGTAAGCGTCGCCAATAATTTCACCACTAATTCTGATGAGTTCGCGCTGAATAAATTTTTGTAAAATAATTCTTGCATGTGCATCAATATTAGCTGCTGATACCACCGAGTTGGTTAGCTTGGTTATCTGATAAGGTCCACCTACAAGGTCTAATTCATTTTTTGATTTTAAACCTTCTACCACCGTTAATATGTCAATAGGAACGCTATCATTTTGCAGTTGCTGCATTGTTTTAAAAATGAGCTGGTGCGCTTCTACATAAAAACATTCTGGCTTAATAATTTCCGAAACCGTGTCAAAAGCACTTTTTTCTAGCATGATGGCACCTAGAACTGCTTCCTCTAATTCTTTTGCTTGAGGGGGTACTTTACCATAGAGCATGCTGCTCATGTCTATGGATGGCTTTCTAGGTTTGCGGTTGGTATTGGTAATTTTAACGTCCATTTTTGGGTTGCTTTAGTAAGTTGTTTGCGGCGCCAAGCGCCAGCAGATTAGAGCGAATATGCACCAAGATTTGCGCTTTTTCAAGTATTTCTTCGCTATTTTTCGTCCACACGGAACACACCGTTCCACGCAGGTTTTTACTGCGCTATCCACACAATTTACTACTGTTATCCACCAATATCAAAACTTATTCCACAAAAAAAGGCCATTATTAACAAATCTTGTGCAGAAAGAAGTATTGGATGAATCTGCGTTTTGTTCTCACGAAAGCGTAGCATTTACGGCTATAAAAACTTATTTTTGAGGCCCTTAAACACGTATAAGCAATCATGACCATAAGTTATAACTGGCTATCTGAATACCTGC
>JBIIZN010000155.1:0-6047 GCA_044346275.1 Sediminibacterium sp. | reverse complement strand
GACCGGACAAGACGCCGTTAATACAGCAAAAGCATTTAACGACCGACTAGATTTTACCGGCGTAGTACTTACAAAATTAGATGGTGATACAAGAGGTGGTGCAGCGCTTACTATTAAATACACAGTCAACAAACCAATCAAATTTGTTAGTAGCGGTGAGAAATTAGATACACTCGATATCTTTTATCCCGACCGTATGGCGCAGCGTATTTTGGGTATGGGTGATATCACTTCACTTGTAGAAAAAGCGCAAGCACAATTTGATGAAGTAGAAGCAAAAAAATTAGAAAAGAAAATCAAAAAAAATCAGTTTGATTTTCAGGATTTTCTAACGCAGCTGCAGCAAATTAAAAAAATGGGTAACATCAAAGATTTGATGGGCATGATTCCAGGCGTTGGTAAAGCCGTTAAAGATGTTGATATTAATGACAATGCATTTGTGGGTATTGAGGCGATGATTAATTCCATGACTCCTTTTGAGCGCGCTAACCCAGATTCCCTAACGCCGAGCAGAAAGCAGCGTATTGCCAAAGGGGCTGGTAAAGAGCTCGCCGAAGTAAATGCCTTTATGAAGCAGTTTGATCAGATGAAACAAATGATGAAAATGATGAATAACATGCCAATGGGCGGTCGTTTTCCGGGCATGAAAAGGTAGTTTTTACCATTTTTTAAGGCTTTTTTATGGTTTTTACGTCTAAAACCGCATAAAATGCCTATATTCGCAACCCTTAACAATATTTCATAACGCCTATAAATTTCTATTTAACATGGCAGTAAAAATGAGACTACAAAGACACGGTAGTAAAAAAAGACCGTTCTATTTCATCGTAGTAGCCGATGGTCGCGCACCAAGAGACGGTAAGTTTATCCAAAAAATTGGTACTTACAATCCATTAACAGTTCCAGCAACAATCAGTTTAGATCGTGAAAAATCTTTAGATTGGTTAAACAAAGGAGCTCAGCCAACAGATACAGTACGTCGTATCCTTTCTTTTAAGGGTGTACTTTATTTAAAGCACTTATTACGTGGTGTAAAGCTTGGTTTATTTGATGAAGCAACAGCGATGACTAAGTTTGAAGCTTGGCACAACGAGCATGAAGCAAATGTTAACCGCAGAAGCGAAGCACACAAATCAGAAATTCGTGCTAAAAAAGTATACGTTCCTGTTGTTAAAAAAGTAGAAGAAGTAAAAGTAGAAGAAGCGCCGGTTGCAGAACCAGAAGCACCAGCTGCAGAAGTGGAAACACCTGCAACAGATGCTCCAGAAGCAGCTCCAGAAGCGTAATTCTATCAGCGCATTATAACAAAACGCCTGCAACGCAAGTTGCGGGCGTTTTTAGTTCTGTTATATCCCAATTTATAAATAATTTGCAGCTATGAGTGAATACGTACATATTGGAAAATTAGTAGCCACATTTGGCGTCAAAGGCGAACTCATTTTAACCCATGGGCTTGGTAAAAAAACAAACCTCAAAGACGTGGAAGTGCTTTTTGTAGAAGAACAGAAAGGTTCTTACCTCCCATATTTTATTTGCGGCTCAAAAGCCAAAGATGAAGCAGAAATGTACGTGCAGTTTGAAGGCGTGAACTCGAAAGAAGCAGCGGCCCGTTTTGTTTCTCGTCAGGCCTGGTTACTAGATAGTGATTTTAGAAAATTGGCTGGAAAGTCCGCACCTATTGTACTTTTAGGGTACGAAGTGATTACAGATGAAGATGAAAATTTAGGTCCCATCGAAGAAGTGATTGAACAACCACACCAAGTATTATTAAAAATTTCGTTGGAAGGTAATGAAGCGCTCATTCCGCTGCACGCCGAAAGTTTAGATTCTATAGATCATGATGCTAAAAAAGTATACGTGATTTTACCAGACGGATTACTAGATGTGTATAGGTCATAAATACCATGCAAACGCCTCAACGTTATATTGCCCATTTTGATTTAGATTCTTTTTTTGTAAGTGTAGAAATGCTGCTAGATCCATCACTGCTTGGTAAAGCCGTTGTAGTGGGTGGCAGTAGGGATAGAGGTGTTGTTACCACCTGTAGTTATGAAGCAAGAAAATTTGGCGTACGCAGTGCTATGCCTATGCGAAAGGCTATGGAATTATGTCCGCACGCTATTATTGTAAAAAGTTCTTACGGGCAGTACGCAAAATATTCTGCCTGGGTTACAAATATCATTGCAGCAAATGCACCTCTATACGAGAAAGCATCTATCGATGAATTTTATATTGACCTAACGGGCATGGATACTTTTTTTAATCCACTCGATTGGACCATCAAGCTTCGACAAACCATTATGGATGAAACGGGACTTCCTATTTCGTTTGGACTTGCGACCAATAAGTTGGTGGCTAAAATTGCTACAGATGAAGCAAAGCCCAATGGTTATTTATTTGTAACGCCCGGAAAAGAAAAAGAATTTTTAGCGCCACTGCCCGTCGAAAAATTAGGCGGCGTAGGTAAAAAATCGCATCAAACCCTTTTGGGGCTTGGTATTTATACCATTGGTGATATTTTAAAATTTGATGGGGTGCTATTGGAAAAAGCACTTGGTAAGTGGGGTACGCAACTCATACGGCAAGCAAATGGTTTAAGTGATTCCGTGGTATCGCCGCACCGCGAATCAAAGTCTATTTCTGCCGAAAATACTTTTGAAGAAAACACATCCGACCTAGATATTTTATTAGCACAACTAGTAGGTCAGGCGGAGCGTGTTGCATATGAACTCAGGCAAGAAAAAAAATTCGCCACTTGTGTTGCCATCAAATTTAGAAATGCAAATTTTGAAACGAGTACTAGACAAATCACCATTCCAGCTACCATTGCCGATAGCGAAATCATAAAAGCGGCCACCGATTTATTCACCAAACTATATGTACCAGGTACCCTGGTAAGATTACTGGGTGTGCGACTTGCCGGACTTACAGATACTGGTGCACAAACCAATTTGTTTGATAACAAAACAGAGCAAAATGCACTTTATGAGGCCATTGATGATGTAAAAAATAAATTTGGCAAATCGGTGTTAAGAAAGGCGCGTACGATTAAAAAGCCCGAATAATATTAGGCGTCCCATTTACGAAGCTGCTGTAGTAGTGCACGTAAATCTTTAGGGATGGGTGCTTCAAAATTGAAAGTCTCAGTTCCTAAGGTAAAGGTTAAGGTATGTGCGTGAAGTGCTAATCTAGAAAGTATGGGCCTTTCTTCATCTTCGGCTTTAGAGAGTTTGAATTTCTTTTTTAATGAAGACAGCAAAATAGGTTCGTTGTTACCATATAAAGGGTCACAAGCAATGGGGCTTCCAATATGCTGCATATGCACCCTGATCTGATGCGTTTTTCCTGTGTGAATTTGAAGCGATAGCCAAGCGTATTTTTTAAATCTTTCTACTACTTTATAATCTGTTAATGCAGGTTTACCTTTTACATGGGTAATCATTTTTCCGTTCTTACCCGGATGCTCCATTATGGATGCGTCCACACTGCCTTCATTATTTACAGGATTGCCTAGTACCAGACCTACATAATGTTTTTCTACATCCCTTCCTTCAAATAAAAAAGACAGTGCTTGGTGCGCTTCTTCGGTTTTTGCAAAAACTATCACACCACTGGTGTCTTTGTCGAGGCGGTGCACGGTAAAAATATTTCCAAATTGTTGGCGTAGTATTTCTTTTACAGAAATGTCAATACCAAACCTGTCCGGAATACTTAATAGTCCAGAAGGTTTGTCGATTACAATAAATGCGTCGTTTTCAAATAATACAGATAAGCGCATTGCAGAAATTTTCTTTAAAACAGGTTTGAATAAAAATTAAGCTTCTTCTTTTGATTTACGAACAAATGATTTGTTCATAAACTTAAGTAAGCGTACTTCTTTTTCTTGTAAGAAACGGTACTTGCCACGGTCTACATTTTTCTTGGTAAGGTTGGCAAACATAACACGGTCTAGTCCTCTAACGTCGTATCCTAAATGTTCAAATATGCGGCGTACAATTCTGTTACGACCACTATGAATTTCAATACCAATTACGTTTTTATCTTTTGCATTTGCGTATCCACAAGCGTCGGCTGCCACAAATCCATCTTCTAGTGTAACACCTGCTAGTACTGCTTCTAAGTCTTTTTTAGCAACGGGTCTATCAAGTGTAACCTCGTATATTTTTTTAATTTCAAAAGAAGGATGCGTTAATTTTTGCGCGAGTTCACCATCATTGGTGAGTAGTAAAACGCCCGTTGTGTTTCGGTCCAAACGGCCCACTGGATATACTCTTTCTGGGGTGGCACCCTTAATAATATCTAATACTGTTTTACGCCCTTCTGGATCGTTTGCAGTAGTGATGTAATCTTTGGGTTTATTGAGTAAAATATAAACGGCATTTTTTTGTAAGTATACCTGCTTGCCTTTTACAATTACTTTATCAGTTTGCGCAACTTTAAAACCAGGTTCAAATATTTTATCACCATTCACTACTACCTTACCGCCTTTTACAAGTTCAGCTGCTTCTCGTCGTCCGCACACACCTGCATGCGCAATAAATTTATTGAGCGGCATTTGCTCTGCAGTTTTTAGCGCAATAGGAGCGGGCATACCTGCTACTGGAGTCGCTTGGAACTCTTTGCCACGTTGTGTTTTAGCCGGTGTAATAGGTCTTGCAGATCCAGTAGGTCTAGCGGCGCCTGCACTTGGTCTTGTTGTATTTTCGCCTCTAGCAGCTGCATCTCTTGATGCGGGTGCTCCTTTTCTTGCACCGGGCTTTGTTGATTTTTTAAGGGGCTCTGTTACAAGCCCGCGCATTTTATCTTTTTTGCGTTGGCGCATTTCTTCACCAGCGGCTCTCGCATCTTGTTTGATTTTTTTCTTCTCTTGACGGAAAGCTTCTTTTACGGCGCTTCCTTTTTTCTGGTTAGCAAATTTGCTAAAGTTGTCGGTTCTTTTTTGCATACAATTGGTTTGCTGTTTTTCAACAGGATGTTTGGTAATTATTTACCCTTATTGGCTAGTTGACCACAAGCCGCATCAATGTCTTTACCCCTGCTTCTTCTGAGGCGCGCATTTACTCGGTTTGAATCTAAAAAGTTCATAAAATCTTCGATACCTTGTTCGTCTGGCTTGGTCATGTTAAAAGTATCGATAGGGTTGTATTCGATAATGTTTACAAGGTCTGCGGGCACTTGACGAAATAATTTTACAAGTTCTTCTGCATCTTTTTGAGAATCATTAAAATTCTTAAATAAAATGTATTCGAAAGTAATTTCGTTGCCCGTTTGTTTATAAAAATAATTCATAGCATCCACCAAAACCTTGATATTATTGGTTTCGTTGATGGGCATGATTTCATTTCTCTTTTTATCGTTGGCAGCGTGTAATGATAGAGCTAGTTTAAAACGCACTTTATCATCGCCTAATTTTCTAATTTGTTTAGAAACGCCAGCTGTAGAAACGGTAATTCTGCGCGGGCTCATAAATAAGCCGTCCTCCGCAGAAATGCGCTCAATGGCTTTTAGTACGTTGTCGTAGTTGAGCAGGGGTTCGCCCATACCCATAAAAACAATATTGCTTAATTTTTTATCAAAAATTCTTTCGCTCTCTTTATTGAGTAATACAACTTGATCATAAATTTCGTCGTAGGTTAAATTTCTTTTGCGGTCCATGGTGCCTGTTGCACAAAACTTGCAACTTAAACTGCATCCAATTTGCGAAGAAACGCAGGCAGTTTTTCTTTCTTCGGTAGGAATTAAAACCCCTTCAATAAAATGCTTGTCAAATGTTTTAAATCTAGATTTTACAGTACCGTCTTCACTAACTTGGGTTTTGTCAATGGTTAAAGCTGGTAAAATAAATGTTTCGTTTAATTTGGCGCGTAACTCTTTGCTTAGGTTGGTCATGTCATCAAAAGAATGCGCATGTTTTTGCCATAGCCACTCGTGCACCTGTTGAATTCTAAATTTTTTCTCGCCCAGCCCCTCAAAATACGCCGTTAACTCGCCTAGGCTCAAATGCCTAATATTTGGTAAATCCGTGTTCATAAATACAAAGATACCTC